>JBEKDM010000018.1:0-24680 GCA_050014375.1 Methanomassiliicoccales archaeon
CCTTGCGTTCCAACACGCTCGTCGTGCTCCCTACCGGGATGGGCAAGACGGTGATCGCGCTCATTGTTCTGGCAAACGTTCTGCACAAGTGCAAGGGAAAGGTACTCTTTCTGGCACCAACGAAACCGTTGGTCGAGCAACACGCGACCTTCCTCCGGGAGATGATCGTTGGTAGATCAGTGACCGTGCTGACCGGAGAGGTGGACCCGGAAGAAAGAGAGGCATTGTGGGTCCAGAACGACATCATCGTCTCCACGCCCCAGGTCGTCGCCAACGATCTTCAACACGAAAGGGTCTCGCTCAAGGACGTGCAGCTCATAGTTTTCGACGAAGCGCACCGGGCCGTCGGCAGCTATGCTTACGTCGCCGTCGCGCAGAGGTACAAGGACTATTGCCGGCTGGTGCTAGGTATGACCGCCTCGCCCGGCGGGAGCAAGACCAAGATCAAGGAGGTGTGCGAGAGCCTCGGGATCGTGGACATCGAGGTCCGCACCGAGTTCGATCCCGACGTGGCGCCCTACGTCCAGGATGTGCAGATGCAGCACATCGAGGTGGAGGTGCCGGTCGACCTGAGGAAGATCATCGCCATTCTTTCGTCACTTTACGATACATACATCAAGGAGCTCACCAACCTGGGCGTCCTGGAGCGGGGCAGGCCGGTCAACATGCGGTACCTGCTGGACGTGCAGAACAATCTGCAGGCCAGGCTGCGTTCGGGGGAGAAGAACAAGACCATCTACCGGGCGTTGAGCCTACAGGCGATGGCCGTGAAGGTGGAACACGCCCTGGGGCTGGCGGAGACCCAAGGGACGTCGTCTCTGAACGCGTACTTCGAGCGTTTGGTGGTGGAGGCGAACTCTGACGAGGGCTCGAAGGCGTCCAAGGTGGTCGTCTCCTCGGAGCAGTTCAAGGATGTGCTGGAAATGATGAAGACCATCCGCTCCGAGCACCCGAAGCTCTCCAAGGTCATGAGCATCGTGTCCCAACAGTTGAACGACAAACCCAACTCTCGGGTCCTGGTTTTCACGCATTACCGGGACACCTGTGACCTCATGGCGAATAAGCTAGCGTCGATACCGGGTGTCAAGGTGGCCAAGCTCGTTGGGCAGGCGGACCGCGTGGGCGAACGGGGGCTGAAACAAAAGGACCAGGTGGGCGTGCTGGACAAGTTCCGGAACGGTGACTACAACGTCGTCGTCGCCACCTCCGTCGGCGAGGAGGGCTTGGATGTGGCGCAGACCGACCTGGTGGTGTTCTACGAACCGGTGGCGTCGGAGATACGCTCGATCCAACGCCGGGGCAGAACGGGAAGGAAACGCGCCGGGCGGGTGGTCATTCTGATCACGAAGGACACGCGGGACCAGGCATACTACTATGCAAGCATCAAGAAGGAATCGGCGATGCGCAATCGTCTCAGATCGCTAAGTGACGAGCTCAAGGAGGAGCGGGCCGAATGTAAGAATGACGGCCCATGCTCCGATAAGAAGCCGACAAAGCCGGGGCAGGCCTCGCTGTTCGATTTCTGAGAACGTTCGAAGTTGCTCCAGACCGATCGGAGGAACCGGTCGGGTGAGAACATTATATAGGGTACATCCATTAGTCGGGCTCATGCTGTTCCGGGAACTGGTCGATACATACGAGAAGCTCGATAAGACATCGAGCCGGCTCGAGATGACCGACATCTTGGCCCAGTTCTTCAAGAAGGCCGACCGCGGTTCGCTACGGAAGGCGGTCTATCTGACCCAAGGACAACTATACCCTGATTTCAACCCGCAGAAGCTGGGAATGGCGGACAAATTACTGTTCAAGGCTCTCGCTCTCACCACTGGACGTAAGGAGTCCACGATCCAGGATCTCATGATCAAGGAAGGCGATCCGGGAATCGTGGCATTTCAACTGATCCCCGGAAAAATCCAGACCACACTTTTCTTTGAACAGCTCACCTTGGACCGAGTCTATGCTGCATTGGAGAAGATCGCGGGGTCTGAAGGAGGGGGCTCACAGGACACCAAGATGAAGCTGCTCGCCGACATCCTCGGACATTCCAGCCCGGAAGAGGCAAAGTACATCTCCCGCATCGTTTCCGGGAAAATGCGGCTGGGGGTGTCGACAATGACGATCATCGATGCACTGTCAATGGCCTATGCTGCCAAGGATGAACGCGACATCGTCGAGAACGGCTTCAACGTCTCGTCGGACCTGGGACTGGTGGCGGAGATCATCCAGGAGAAGGGGATCGCCGGTGTCAAGGAGATGAAGGTCAAGGTCGGGAATCCGATACGAGCGATGCTGGCTGAAAGGCTGCCCTCGCCCAAAGAGATCCTGGAGAAGATGAACGGCACCGCCGCTTTCGAGTACAAATACGACGGCGTGCGCGTCCAGGCTCACATCGACCAGGGCAAGATCACTCTCTATTCGAGACGGTTGGAGGTCCTCACCGACCAGTTCCCAGATGTGGTCCAGGCGCTCAGGGAGTCGTTCAAGGCCAAGAGCGCCATCGTAGAGGGGGAGTGCGTCCCGGTGGACATCAACACCGGGGAGTTTCTCCCGTTCCAGGAAGTTTCACATCGTCGTGGACGGAAGCACGGACTGGAAGAGGCCATAGAGGACTATCCCGTCCGCCTGTGCCTTTTCGACTGCCTATTCCTCGAGGGCGAGGACATCACCCAGCAGCCGTTGCTCAAACGGAGGACGGCACTGCAATCGGCGGTCCAGCTCTCGGAGTCGGTGAAGCTGTCGGAGATGCGCCTGCTATCGGACGAGGCCAGCGTGGAGAAGTTCTTCCAGGAGGCCTTGAAGGACGGTTGCGAGGGACTGATTGCAAAGTCCATCGCCCCCGAATCTGTGTATCGCGCCGGCAGCCGCGGGTTCCTCTGGATCAAATACAAGAAAGAATACCGCTCGGAGATGACCGACACCGTGGACCTGGTCGTGGTCGGCGGTTTCGCCGGCAGGGGCAAGCGCAAGGGTTTCTATGGAGCGCTGCTCATGGCGACATATAACTCGGCCGAGGATACCTTCGAGACCGTATCCAAGCTGGGGAGCGGGTTCGATGACGCTACGCTCGCTTCCATGTTGACCTTGCTGGAAAAGTACAAGATCACAGACAAGCACCACCTGGTTAAGAGCAACATGCAAGCCGACTTCTGGTTCGAGCCGGGCATGGTGCTGGAAGTTCTCGGGGCCGAGATCACCCTGTCCCCGATCCATACCAGCGCGTATGGAAAAGTTCGGAAGGACGCAGGCCTGGCCATAAGGTTCCCGCGATTCACCGGCAAGGTCCGAGACGACAAGGGACCCAGGGAGGCAACGACCTCGGAAGAATTGGAGAACATGTACCGTTCCCAGCTGAAGAGGATCGAGGATTGATCTCGATTGAAGAAATATCAGACCTTCAGGGTTTGTTCCATCTGTTACGATTCTCGAGTGGTTTTGTTCTGATGGGCTTCGGGGCGTCGAATATCTGCCACAATAACAAGATCAGGAACGGAGCCGACAGTATTACTGCTGTGACGATCTTGACCTCTAAGGAAAACTCATTCGGCTGGAAGATGAGGAAGATCGATACCAGGGACAAAAGGGCGAAGAACCCTCCGACGATGAACAGAACGATGCCTTTTGCGAACTTTCTCATGTAGATGTGACCGATGCCCATGATCCCCAGGAGTCCAAGGACGGTGGCAAGGATCATAGCCAAACGGGGATCCTTACCATACGGACCTATCGGCTGCTGATATGGGTCAGCCCCATAGCCTGGATCGTTCGTTTGAGGGAATTGGTATTCCGGACCGCGGTTCTGGTCCGAGGGATAGTACTGGTTCGGCGGCAATGGCTTTTCGTATTGGTTTGAATGGTCACGATTCGGAGAGGTGGGGGCTTGAGGTTCATATGAAGTTCCTTTTGCACCGAATAATTCTGTCGGGTCTTTTTCGTTCGAGACCATCCTGCCGCAGCTGGGGCAGAAACCAAGATCGTTGGTGAAAGTATATCCACATCCTTCACAGGTCATGATCTTGGGTTCGACGACCACGTGTATCTTGTGAGGCCCGGCAATCGGTCGTCCGAAACCGTCGACCCTTTCCACTTTCATTTTCCATTCTGTCTCGAGCCATTCGGAAGTAGATATTATATCTGCCTTGATCCGCTGGCCAGTAATATAGGTCTTTCCTACTTTCGTTCTGAAATGCAACTCGGCGGTATTGATGCCGACCCCATCCTGTCCTGAAATGAATGAAGCCTTTACCGAAGCGATCTCATCTTTAGAAAGAAATCTTTCCCTTCCCTTTATTCTATCCCATAGGTAGAGTGGGAATTCAACCCCATTCTCATAGAAGACGATCTTTTGCCAGTTCCTTCCAAAGAACGAATGGAAGAACAAGAACATCCCGAAGTCCGAAATCATCACGAGAAGGATCATAAGAATATAGAGCGATTGAAAGAACGGCTCTTGGTTGGAATAGATGAAAACAAAGGAGATCAGCATGATAATGACAAAGAGATTGCTGATTAGAACGGCCCAAAGAACTATTTTCTTTCCTTTTATCGATGGATCGTTAACATCGAGAGTCCTGATCGGAATGCCCCTATTCTCAGTATGGTCGACCAAAAACTAACCACCGATGTTAATCATAAAGTGAATCCCAAACATATTTATTATGTTAGGTTTTGAAATTCGATATGGTTCTCGATATGCTGGTCGGCAAAGATCTTCCTAAGAGGCCCTATGAAAAGGATCGAGATGGGACCGGGGCCTGGATCTCTAACGATTCATTTGGCCATCAACACGGTAACATGCCCTGTTCAGAACAACATTAATTCCTAAAGTCCACTAATATTCCGATTGAAATCTAAATCTAGTGGAGCGATTTGACGCAACTTTGGAATGTCGTAAGCATCCAGAATGATTTTTTTTAATCCATTATCGCCAATATTTTGATAAATGACTGATTCCTATTATACATTTATCTACTATACCGATAATCCTTGCACAAATGTCTCGTTAGCAAAGCTTTTATTGTCATTTTAGATAACCATGGACAAATTCGCGAGACAAATAAGCACGCAATAAACAAAGAGTCTCCAATGAATCGCCCGAAAAACGGGCCTATACTGTATCCAAGGGTGGTCAAATGAGCAATGCCAGAACAATAAAAATCGGCTTGATCGTGGCGTTTGGAATGATGTTGATTCCGTTGCTTTCGAGGTCGGTCTCCGCGACCGACGGGACAGCGGACATGCTCAATGGCGGTGATACTGCATGGCTATTGGTCTCGACGGCATTGGTTTTCGTGATGACCCCTGCGGTGGCGTTCTTCTACGGGGGTATGCTGAGGAAGGAATCGTTCCTCTCCATGCTTGGCCAGAGCGTGATTATTATTGGCATGGTCACTCTGATATGGGTCCTGTTCGGTTACTCTCTCGCTTTCGGCGGTTACAAGAGCGACCTAATCGGTAACTTCGACTTCCTGTTGCTGTACAGAGTGGGGGGACTTCCCGACGTGGATTACGCCCGGTCGATCCCGTCCATTCTTTTTGCCATGTACCAGCTGATGTTTGCAATAATCACAGTGGCCTTGATCATTGGCGGTATCGCAGAAAGAATGAAGCTGAAGGCCATGGTCATCTTCCTCGGCATCTGGACCTGCGTCGTGTACTTGCCAGTGGCCCACTGGATCTGGGGTGGGGGCTGGTTGGCAAAGGTAGGGGCGCTGGACTTTGCCGGCGGAGCGGTCGTACACATTACGGCAGGCGTTTCGGTCCTCGCCGCGAGCGTGGTCCTGGGCAAGAGGCTGTCAGTGCTGAGCGGCAACGGCGATCACCCGCATAACATCCCCATGGTCGTCCTCGGAGGGGGATTGCTCTGGATGGGATGGTTCGGGTTCAACGGCGGAAGTGCGCTCGGGTCCGGGGCTTTGGCGTCGCAGGCATTCGCCAATACTCACATCGCAGGAGCGATGGCGGCCATAACATGGGGGCTGGTAAGCTGGTTGCATCTTGGTCGCCCATCGGTCCTAGGTCTGATTTCCGGCGGAGTTGCCGGTCTTGCAGCGGTCACTCCCGCTGCCGGGTTCGTCGACACCCGGGGCGCCATCATCATAGGTCTGGCGGCAGGAATATTCTGTTACTGCGGAATACTGATTAGAAAGAGGTACAAATTCGACGACGCGCTCGACGTATGGGGCGTCCACGGCATTGCCGGTACCCTGGGCATGATCTCGGTCGGTCTGTTCGCCACCGGAACGATCAATACCGCGGTCGTCAACAACGGGCTCTTCTACGGTGGCGGATTCACCCTGCTCACCGCACAATTGATAGCCGTGGTGGTCGTTTGGATATTTGCATTTGGTATCACGTATGTGATGCTCAAGGTGCTGAGCCGGTTCACCCCGATCAGGATGACGAAGGATGAAGAACGCGTCGGCGCTGACATCATCCAGCATGGGGAGACCGCGTACTCGTGAGGTGCATGCTGATGAAGCGGATCGAAGCGGTAATACGGACAGAGAAGCTGAACCCGGTCAAGAACGCGCTGGAAGAGATCGGGATCGTCGGAATGACAGTGTACGACGTCCACGGAAGGGGAGAGCAGAGGGGTTTGGAGTTCACCCATAGGGCCGGTACCTACCGAGTGGATCTCCTGCCGAAGACGAAGATTGAGATTGTGGCCAGCGACACGGAGGTGGACAAGATCGTGGAAGCGATCGTCAAGTCCGCCCGCACCGGGGACATCGGGGACGGAAAGATATTCGTCAGTAACGTGGAGAAGGCCATCAAGATCAGGACCGGAGAGGCATCGACGAAATGATGTCGAAGAAAGGGTGATATTCCCCGGTTCACGCAACGATACTGATAGGTACCTAAACTCCCCTAGCCTCGCCTGAGACCATACCCAATACGACAGGTTGCTCAGGTCGAGGCCCTTAAGATGTTGAAAATTGACTTCAAGACGATCGTGGAAAACTCACCCGAAGCATTCGTCATCTTAGATCGATCCGGAACGATCCTATACTCAAACAGGTCAATTTTCCTTTTATTAGGTTTCACCAGCGATGAGATCAGTGGAAGGAACATAATGACGTTGCTTCCGGAGGCAGCTCACGGTCATATGAGGAGTCGCCTGCAGGTTCCGGCCACGGGGGAGAGTGTACCGCATAGGTACCTGCTCGATATGATCTCCAAGTCCGGAGAGAAGAAAACCTGCGACGTCGTCACCTCGCTGTTTCAGACCAGGGAAGGTGAGGAACGGATCATGGCATTCCTCAGGGACATGACGGAAATGGTCGCCCTGGAGAGGAGATGTGCCGCCGAACGCGACAAGCTGTTGAACCTGGTCACTGAAAGCACGAGCATAGTAATGATCCTGGACAAAGAACTGGTCGTGACCCTTGCGAACAGGGGCTTCAAGGAACGCCTGGGATATCCAGAGAAGGAAATCGTCGGAAGGAAAATCTCAGACATGAGAATCGTAGACCTGACCGTGGTCGAAGCAATGAAAAAGATTTCTGCCCATGATCATTACGCTGGACGCCGAGGGATGGAGTCATTCGCCTGGACCCGGGAAGGTGCGAAGGTATTTGTCACCTGGTTCCTGAGCCCGGTCAAGGAAACGGACGGGAACGTCTCCGGGGTATTGGCAATAGGTCACGACATCACCGCGAAGTTCCAGCTGGAAGAGTTATTTCGTTTGACAAGCAAGATGCTCGAGATCGAGCATGATATCTCGTTATTAACATCAACCGCCAAGGACTCCAGATTAATGATGGAAAAGGCACTGGATCTTATCATGAGGATGTATGGGCATGACGAGGGATACGTTATGCAATCGGACTCAACTGGTGAGAAAGCGCTCATAACCAAGATCGGTACCAAGTTGATTCCTGAAGAGATCGGCAAATGGCTATCTGGAAGAACGGACGAGCTCTATGAACCAGCCTATTTTCCCGAGGATGAGGACACCGAAGGATTGGAACAGTTCGCCAATGGCATGAGAAGTCTGGTGCTGCTTCCCTTGAGGGGGAAGGAACAGGCGATCGGCTACATATGCATCGGTTCCGGAAAGCAGATATCCCTTTCCCAGAACGAAAAGGACGCGATGGTCGGCGTGATCTCTATGTTAGGATATGCATATGAGAACATCGGCCTAGCCGAGAGTCTTCGAAAATCCAAGGAGCAGCTCTCGCTCTACAACGATATTCTCCTTCACGATATAACGAACTACTTGGTCCCGATGAAAGCTTACCTCGACCTGATCAAGCAGTCCGATTGCAACGACAATAAAAGGCGCGAATATCTCGACCATGTCGCTTCAAGCGATGCGGCACTGAACGAATTCGTGCAGGACGTCAAGTTGCTCATGTTCGTGAAGAACACGAAAGCGAATATCCTGACCTCGGTGACCCTGCTCGACGATCTAAATAATGCGATAGATGTATCGATCAGCCGATACGAAGGGGCGGTGGTCGACCTTCTCGTGTCAAACGAAGACAAGAACATCAAGGTCAGGGCGGACAGCGCTTTGTACCATCTTTTCACTAACCTGATAACGAACGCCATTAAACATTCCATGCCGAAACCGGTGGTTGTCAGAGTAATGTGCGAAAGCCAAGGTATGGTCAAGGTCAGTGTCGAGGACGAAGGACCCGGCATACCCGATGACAAGAAGGGCATGGTGTTCGAAAGGGGATTCTCTGAACCGACCGGTAAGGTCGCAAAGAGCACTGGGATCGGCTTGTCAATAGTATCGGCCCTGGTACAGAAGTACAACGGAAAAGTTCGGGTAGAGGACCGGGTGCCCTTAGAACCCGAGCGGGGCGCCAGTTTCGTAGTTGAGCTTCAATTGGATGTCGCCCCAACCAGAGATTGACGTGTCTAGGTCCGATTTGGTCTGGACAACATCAAATAACACAATGAGAAAGTTTTATACACACCTCCAATATAGGTGCCCCTCATGGAGATTATACAGTTAGAGAAGGACAAGGATTCCATCCTTATCCAGATCAAGGAGGCCGACATGACCCTGATCTCTCCTCTGGTCAAGGAGCTTCTCGAGGACGAAATGGTCACAGAGGTGAAATATACCGCTGGACACCCAGACCTGGAGATCCCAACACTTTACGTCAAGGTTAAGAGCGGCAAGCCCCAGACGGCCCTGAAGAGAGCGGCCAAGGCGCTTTCCAACGAGTTCAAGGAAGCTCGAGAGAAGCTCGAGAAGGACCTGAAGTAGTCATGGTCTATTCCGAGAACCCGAACCGTGAGCGGGAGATCGGCATCGAGGTCTTTTATACCTCCACCAAAGGGACCGGAGGAAGCCTCAAGGCCGATGCCACGGACTTCATCGTCAATGAGGTTTCGATTTATCCAGAACGGACCGAGAACGGTCGGTTCGCCATCGCCAAGATCACTTCCACCAACTGGGAAACGAACCGATTGGTAAGAATGATATCCAAGAACCTGGGCATCACCCGCAACAAGATCACGTTCGCGGGTACGAAGGACAAGCGGGCGGTGACGTCGCAGCTGTTCTCCATCGAGGCCCCGGTGGAAGCGGTCCGGGCACTGAGCATGCACCAAGTGGTGGTCGAGGACGTCTACGCCTCGAAGAAGCACATCACCATCGGCGACCTGATCGGCAACTCGTTCCAGATCAAGCTACGAGACACCGTGCTCAAGGGAGAGGAGATGGCCACGGTCGTTTCCCAGACACAGCACGAGCTCGAAGCGGTCGGAGGATTCCCCAACTTTTTCGGAGTCCAGCGTTTCGGATCGGTGCGACCGGTCACTCATCTCGTGGGCAAGCATATCGTGCACGGCGATTTCGAGAAGGCGGTCATGATCTACATCGGAAACCCGAACGATGAGGAGGACGAGTGTTCCCGACTGCCGCGCCAGCGTCTCCAGGAGACCAGGGATTTCGAGACGGCCATGAGGGAGTTCCCCCGGACCCTGACGTTCGAGCGCATGCTCATCGGCTGGGTTCTCAGGAACCCGGGCGACTGGTCCGGAGCGATAAGAACGTTGCCGCCGAACCTGCAGATGATGTTCGTGCATGCCTACCAGTCATACCTTTTCAACCTGATACTCAGCGAACGTATCAGGCGGGGCATCCCTCTGGACCGGCCGATCGTCGGCGACGTGGTATTGCCGGCGGACCGGAGCGGATACGCCGACCACGACAAGCCGGTGCCGGTAACAAGGCTCAATCTGGACCTGGTGGAGAAGAGCGTGCGCGAGCACAAGGCGTTCGTTTCCGGCGTGCTGTTCGGCTCGGAGTCGAAGTTCGCCGAGGGCGAAATGGGAGAGATCGAACGGAAGATCGTGACCACGGAGGGGGTCCAGCTCAAGGACTTCGTCGTGCCCCAGATCGCCGAATGCAACTCCAGAGGTTCGAGAAGGGAGCTCTTGGCACCGTTCAAGGACCTTAAGCTGGCCTTCGCCGAGGATAGCCTGGACATCGCGTTCACCCTGGGAAAAGGGTGCTACGCCACGGTGATGTTGCGCGAGTTCATGAAATCGGACCTGCTCGATTATTGAGAGGTCCGAGTTCTGTTTTGGCGTTTATAGCCTGGACCAGTCCTTGGACTGCTTGTCATCCTCGGATTCAGGGGCACCTTGGGGCTCTTCGCTCCCGCTTTGCTCAAGTATCTCCCTCGGGTCCTTCTTCGACGCAGCCTTCTTGATCTTGCTGACACCTTCGATCGGGGCGTGGCACCGTGGACATAACCCTCCCCTGACGCACTCTTCGCACAGGAGCGAGGAGCATTTGACACATGCTGTTACGGCAGGTTCGCCATGGAACAGGCAGACTCTCCCACGGACCTCCGAGGCGTCCACCTTGGCCGGGCGCTTCTCTTGATTGTAGAACGTCTGGTATAGGTCCTTCTGCTCGTCCCCGAACATTATCGGATCGCGTGTCGTCTTCTTCTCCATCGGCGGGACGCCGGACTCGACTTGATACTCGACCGCCGGCGCCTGTTTCGATTCTGGACGGACGCGCTTTGGCCTCTGCTCCGGCAGCGCGATCGGCTCCTCCGACTCCACCCATTCCTTCGGGTTCACTGGCTTATGCTTCAGCTTGGGTACATCTTCTGCCTCGACCGGCGACGGCTTTGGCTCATTTGTCCTCAGTGTCTTGATCACAGACATGAGGCGTCGGGCGGTGTATATACCGACCCCGAGCGTTTCTATGATGCCCATCACATTCCGCTTCTCCTCTGGCAGGTTCATCGCGGTACGAAGCAACTTTTCCGTCCTGGCATCCATGATGGTGTGGTTCAGGTCCATCTTATTGACCTTCTCCACATAGCTGAGCACCTTCTTCGCCCGGACGATGTCCTTGCCCGGCAACGCCATCATAACGTCTGAAAGCCCGAGACCGCTCTCCTTGACCCGCGGGTTGCGTGACGCGGCCAACAAAACGAAACGTGAATCTTCCTCATATTGATCGAGATCGGCGTCGTTCAGCAGCTCCACATTGATCGTTTCACGCTGGTCCAGGAACGCGGAGACCTCGTCCAGGCTGTTGTATGGTATGCCGCATTCCTTGAACATCTCCTCCTTGGACATGCGGCGGTTCTGCCGGTATTCGCATTCCAGCACACTGGTCGCCTGGTTGACCACCTCGATCTCATGCAGCATCTGGTCCGCCGCCTTGAGCGACTCCCTCGCCTGATCGAAGTTCGGGTCAAGCTCCAGCGCTTTCTTCAGCGAATCCTGGGCCTCTGTGTAACTCCGCAGCTTCAGGTAAGAAACGCCCCGGCCGTAGAATGCGAAAGGGTCTGATGGGTCCAATACGATGGCCCCATCGTAGCTCTTGATCGCCTCTTCTGGGCGCTGCAGCCTCTGGCAAATGTCGCCCCGCTCCATGAGCATGCGCCGGTTCTTGGGGTCGCAGGCCAAAGCCTTCTTGATCGCCTCGTAGGCGTTCGCCGGATCGTCCAGCTGCAGCCGGATGACCGCTATGCGCTCCCAGGCACTGGCATCGGAAGCATCCATGGCCACCGCCCGGAGGAATGCGTCCAATGCATCGTTGTAATGTTTCAGTTCTTCCAGTGCTCGGCCTTTCGCTTTGTAGATGCCCTGTTCCTCGGCGCCCAGCTCCAGCGCTCGGTTCAGACATATGACGCAATCCTGGAATTGGCCCAGCTTGAACATGACGTTTCCCTTGTACTTCCAGGTCTGGGGATCGTCCTTGTCGGCAGCCAAGGCGGCATCGAACGCATTAACCGCTTCGGCCAAGTTGCCGAGGGATGCCAACGCTCGTCCGCGGTCGCTCTGGAAGCGAGGGTTGCTAGGCTGCCCGGTCACGCACTGGTCGAAGACCTGCAGCGCCCTGTTGTACTCTCGCATCAGCAAGTAGGCTCGCCCCTTGTTGTTGAGCGGCATCAGATCGGAACTGTCCAATGCGAAAGACCGGTCGAACTCGACCACCGCATCGGCGTAGCGACCGAGTCCGATGAGCACGAGACCTTTGCGGTTGTGCAGCTCCTTGTCCCGGTCATCCACAGCCAGCGCCATTGAGTAGGTGTCATTTGCCTCGGCCAGTCTCCCTAGCCGCTCCAGGGCAAAGGCTTTGTCCATTAACGCCGGCTTATCGCTTGGTGATACTTTCAGGATAGAATCGCAGACGCTGATGATCTCATCGGCCACTCCCTTGGCCACCACCGAGGTCTTCTTATAATTGAGGATGGCCACATTGCCCGACTCAATGCCCAGCGCCACATCGAACGCCTCTATGGCATCGTCGAAACGGGAAAGCCGGTGCGATGCCACGCCCAGATCTACGTAAGCATTACGGTTCTTGCCGTCCAGCTTGATTATTTTCTGGCAGACCTTGACCAGTTCCTCGAGGCGGTCGGTGTGCTTCAGGGCGACCTTCTTCATCTCGAGCAGTTCGACGTCCTTGGGCGCCAGTTCCAGCGCTTTGTCGAACGACCTGATCGCGGACTCGTGGTCGTTCATCTTGGCCAGCACTTGACCGGTGCGGACGTGGACGAATTTGTTGTTATCGTCCAGACGCTGTGACTCCTCGTAACAGTCAAGCGCCTGCGGGTAGCGCTGGAGCCATTCCAGGGCCACCCCCTTGCTCAGCCATACGCTCTTGTCCTTGGGGTCGATCGCCAACGACTCATCGTAGGCAGCGACCGCTTCCTCGTACCGCTTGGCGTTCTCCAGTGCCAATCCGCGAGAATAGATCAACCGCTTCTCCCCCGGAGAGAGCTTCACCGCATTAGTGTACGACGTGACCGCGTCGGCGTAATGTTTCAAAGCGAAGTTGCTGTCCCCCTGCACCCTCCAGAACGCCACCTGATTGGGATACATCTGCGTGCCCAGTGTGGAGCGGGCCAGCGACTCCTCGAACCTGCCCATCGAGAATAGGGCCAATGATAGGTCCTTGAGGTTGTCCTTGTCGTCCGGGTCCAGTGCCATGACCTGTTCATATAGCTCGACCGCGTCGTCCTTGCGGTTCATCCGGTCTAGGGCGACCGCCTTGTCGAATAGTGCGCCTTCGTTCACTGGGTTGACTCTCAATATCCGGTCGCAAGAGTCGAGCACATCCTTGTCCTTGCCGATGTGCTTGTTGGACTCCTTGATGCAGATCAGAGGTGCCTCGTTCGACGGTTGCACCTTGGCCGCTTTCTCCAGCGGTTTCAACGCGTCGCGGAACCGAGTGGACTTCATGTAGGCAGATCCCAGGTCCATGAGCGCTTGGAAGTCATCCTTCTCTTTGGCCAGCTTAGCCTCGGCCAGGGCGATGACCTCTTCCATGTTGCCGGACTGTAGCATGATCTTACGCCTCCGGGCGAGTAGCTCATCGTCCAGCTGAAAATGTCTGAGCGCGGAGTTGACGGCCTCGGAAGCTTCGTCGAACTTTCCCAGCCGGAACAACGCATCGATGCGTTCTATGAAGATCGATCTTTCCTCCACTTTCCGGTTGATGAGCTTACCTGCATACAGTGCGATCTCCTCGTCGGCGCCGTTCTTCTTCGCCACCTGCAGCTTTCCGTTGATCGCCACGATCAGCTCGGGGTCAATGCCCAGTGCCCGGTCGTAGGCGGTGGAGGATTCCTGCAGCCTTCCCAGGTCGAACAGCAAAGCGGCGACCTCGTTCCAGGTGAACTTGTTCTGGCCATCGCCGCGGAGCGACTCCTTATACTGGGCCAACGCTGCCGCATTGTCGCCCTTGTCCTTGAAGCCACGAGCTTTGTATAGATGAGCGAGGGCGTTGGACGAGTCGCGAGCCAGTACATCGTCGTAGATGAGCAGCGCCTGGTCGGTCCTCTTCAGCAAGGTTAGGATCTCCCCTTTCCTCAACATCAGATCCACCGTCCGGGGCATGAGGGTCACGGCCTGATCGATGGCCGTTAACGCTTCCTCGTTCTTTTCTTGCGAGACCAACAGGTCCGCCTTCTTCCGCAGCAGGGGAGCCTTGTCCTCGGTCCTTTGCACCATCCGGTCTAGTATGGAAATGTCTGAAGGATCTAGCTCGATCGCTTTCTTCAAGCAGAACATCACCATGTCCTGCCGCCTTTCCTGGTCGTACAGGTCGGCTTTGAAGAGCCATATGTTCTTGTCCGTGCCCGGGATCGCTGTTGCGCGGTCCAGTACAGATATCGCCTGAGGAACATCACCCTTTTTGACCAGAGCACGAGAGAAGGCCGTCAATGCAGACAGATCGTTCGGTGAGGTCCTTAGAGCCAAATCGGCCGCGTTGGCGGCGTCAAGGGACATCCCACAATCGAGATAATCCTTGGAGAGCCTGACCAGCGTCTCCACCAGAATCGCTTGCTGGGCCGGTTCGACGGTCGTTCCGAGCAACGCGTCCCGTGCCTTGGTCAATTCGGAGATCGCCGCGTCGAGGTTTCTAGAGAGAATGTAACGCTCGGCAGCTTCCATCGATTTCTGCGCCTTTCGGACCGCCCTAATGTCGGTCTCTTTGCCAGGGGTCAGGAGTCCCATCCCATCACCGTTGGGGCGATAATCAGCGTTGTTGCACTAAAACCTTTTGACTGGATTCTTGTGAAATTATATTGTCAGCCGAATTTGACATTATGTCGGACGCCGAATATATGAGCTAATCTGCGATTTGATCTCGCAGAAGATATTCATTGATTGTTGCTGGTATAGAAAAGATGATCGCACAGAATAACTATTAAATACACAATATCTAATATCCTTATTGTCTGACGCAAGTCGGACGAAAACTCTAGGATGGGATGCAATGGGGCTAGAGGAGATATCGGCACAGTATGGAATCGGACTAGACGTGCTGGAGTGGATGAAAACCCACACCATCAATGACCTGACGCACATCGCTGAGGGCATGGACACGAAAGGAATCGATCTCAAAGAGCTTTGGTGCCTCATCAACGACCTACGTGTCATAGAAGACAATTAGGGCGTTGATCTGACAACAATGCCTGTTCCGGTAACGACTCGGAGGACGACGGAGGATGGGACCTTCGTCTTCACCCCAAAAATTTCTTACTCAATTTCTATCGAATGCATCATTTCATTAAGCACTTAAGACAATAATTATCAATGATATGGCGAAATCCTTGTTGAGCTCGATCATCGAGGATCCTGTCGACATCGAGCTCATTGGTTGGATAATGCTGATGGTCGGAGCGATCAGCCTCATTTTCGGGATGATGTCAGCGTTAGCTGGATTGACCGTCGAGATGAACGGATCGGTCGTAGGAAAATTGTTGTTGTTCGTGACCATAGGAGCCCTTTCCATTTGGCTGGGCTCGAAGGCGATGCGGTGGGCAAAGACAGGATCGATCAAGAAGGAAATAGGGAAAACCAATATCGGACCGTTGACACTGATCCTCGCGATCATCATGATCGTCGTATTCATGATGTTGGTGGCCCCGAACCTGCTGGCGGTGGAGTTCCAGTGGCTGATGGCGGCAGGGCTTATAACCGTCCTGTTGGTCTGGCTGCAAAAGAACCGGAAGCCGACAGCGAGACCTGCATGATCGTTTCCAGTTCTGGCCCTCAGAGTGCTACCAGGGAACGGGCTGGCTACTCCGGAGACGATAGAAGTTTTTTATATCAATGAATCATTAGGTCGCCCAACTCGCAGGTGTAATCTAGCGGTTAGGATTTTAGCCTTCCAATCCCCAGTAATGGGGACGAGGCTAGCTAAACACTCGGGTTCGAATCCCGACACCTGCACTTTTATGCATATCCAGCTATCCATTTCTTGTCGTCAATCAAGGGGTTTTTGACCTTTTCGCATCTGGCTACCTCTTGGGGTTTAGGTGCATTTCCTCGGGTCCGGATATTGAAAACGCGGCTGATCTTTAGTTTAAACTTTTGCATTGGCAGACTTGTTAATGCTTTCTCCAGAACGTTCTGATCTGCTCCCAGGCCCAGGAGCGTGGCCGCTGTCCTGTCTCAGCTTATGACGGAATGGCATTCCAAATACAATGTCTGGTACATTCCAACCCCAAACTACCTTTTGGTTTACACTTTCTTACCCATCTCGTAGGCCTGTTGCATTAGGGTGGTTCCTTTGACATCCCCTTTCTGCCACAGGCCGGTCCCGCAAATGACCCCCCTCTCCTTCGCACCCTCGAGACAGCAGTCAGTGAACCCCCTGAGTCCCTCGAACGTCCGCTCTAAGGAAGCTCCGTTGCTGTCCGCGGCGGTCGCAATAAAATAGAATTCCTTGTTTTCTATCTCAGTATATCTCGCGGCTGTCCTGTCGATGAGGGTCTTCATCTGAGCATCCATGGTATAGAAGTACACGGGTGTGGCCATCACAATGACATCCGAATCGATCATCTTCTCGAGGATCTGGGCCATGTCATCCTTCTGCGAGCACATTCCATTGTTATTATGGCAATGGTCGCACGCCACGCAATAACCGATCTTCTTGTCCCTGAGGAAGATCTTCTCCGTTTGGTTACCTGACTCCTTCGCTCCGAGGATGAACTGATCGCACAATACGTCCGAATTCCCTCCCAACCTGGGGCTTGCCGATAGCACTAAGACCATCTTATTCATTGAATCATTCTCCAATCCTGAGTTTTCACTGTTTCTTACATCATCCATTATTCCAACCGTTCGGTTCTCTGCTTGGGGATTCGTGTTACTTATGGTTCAGATTATTCCCGAATAAAATTGGTGAGGACGATGTCTTCCTTCACCGGGAATTGTACGCCAGCCTTCATGCCAGCCTCCTTGCACTTCAATAACCATGCCATGTTTCTCGCAAGCACTCGCATGTTCTGCAATCCTTCCAGGTCCTTTTTTACGTCTTCAGGCTTGGCACCGTGAACCATGTTCCAGTATCGAGCCGACACAATAGGCATCTCAGAAATGGCGAAGAATTTGTTGAGTTGGTCCAAGGCGGCGGTCGTCCCTGCTCTTCTGGCGGAGACAACGGCTGCTGCCGGTTTTAGGTAAAAGGACCGCCCCCCTCCGAGCAGGTCTGCATAGAATGCACGATCCATGAAAGAGGTGATCGCACCGCCTGCAGCTGCATAATGCACAAGAGAACCGAAAATGAACCCATCGGCATCCTTGGCGAGATCGAGGAACTCGTTAACACAGTCCGAAAAGGTGCAGCGCCCGGTTCTCGCGCAGGTTTTGCAGGCGATACAACCGGCTAAGGGCTTTGTTCCGATCTGAAAGATATGTGTCTCTATTCCCTCGGCCCTTAACGTCTTTGCCACTTCTTCAAGTGCGGTATTGGTACATCCTTTGGCATGAGGGCTGCCATTGACCAATATGACATTCATTTTTCCACCTTTCAATTTTCTATTCACTTTTTTTCGCAGCTTAGATTCCTGTCATCTTTTCCAGTGCCTCGGGATAACGATCTCCCATGACCTCGATCTTGGAGATCACGTCGTTCAGATCGCGTAATTCTCTACCCGACAGCTCCAGGTCCGCTGCGGCCATGTTCTCATTCAGGCGATCCAACTTGGTCGTGCCTGGTATCGGAACGATCCATGGCTTCTGGGCAAGCAACCATGCCAGTGCTATTTGGGCCGGTGTCGCATTCTTCTCCGCAGCGACCTTCTTGATCAGATCGACCAGAACCTGGTTAGCATCGAGGTTTTCCGGTCTGAAACGTGGAACGATGTTACGGAAGTCTGAGCTCTCGAATGTTGTATGCTTGTCAAACTTTCCTGTAAGGAATCCCTTGCCCAATGGGCTGAATGGAACGAAGCCGATTCCGAGCTTTTCAAGCGCAGGTATAAGCGCTTCCTCAGGGCGCCTCCACCACATCGAGTATTCGCTCTGAACTGCGGTAAGCGGCTGGACCGCATGTGCGCGGCGGATAGTCTCAACTCCCGCTTCAGAAAGCCCCCAATGCTTGACCTTGCCTTCCTGGATCAGTTCTTTCACTGTTCCAGCCACCTCCTCGATCGGCACGTTCGGGTCGACACGATGCTGATAGAGCAGATCGATGGTCTCGGTTCTCAGACGCTTGAGCGAGCCTTCGACCACTTCCCTGATATGCTCCGGACGACTATCAAGACCGGCCTGCTTCCCGTCTTGGATCTTGAAACCGAATTTCGTGGCAATGATCACTTCATCCCGGTATGGAGCAAGTGCCTCGCCCACCAACACCTCATTCGTATACGGCCCATAGACTTCGGCAGTGTCAAAGAAAGTGACGCCGCGTTCGACAGCTGAACGGATCAGCGAGATCATCTCTTTCTTATCAGGTACCGTACCGTAAGCGAAGCTCATTCCCATGCAGCCCAACCCGATGGCGGAGACCTCGAGACCGCTGTTTCCTAATCTGCGTTTCTGCAATTCCATTACCTCTTTTGTTTAGGTATCAAATCCAATTCTCCTAGCCAGTTTGCGACATCCCCGTCTGCCCCGTCAACACTGCCACCACGAATCGCTAAACCGGGCAACACCTTTGCGTTCGGACAAAGTTTATGGATATCGCGCTCACTGCTTCCCATTCCACTGCCTTCGTTAGTGCAATATGGAACAATGGTCTTTCCGGAAAAATCATAGGACTCTAAGAAAGTAAATAATGCCATCGGCATAGTTCCCCACCAGTTGGGATATCCGAGATAGATCACATCATAAGAATCCATATCATCTACTTTTTCTGTAAGCTCAGGTCTGGCATTCTCCTTCTTTTCTTCCCCTGCTACATTTGTTGTTTCCGTATAATCTTCCGGATAGGATCTTACTGTCTTGATTTTGAAAATGTCGCTTCCTGTTAATTCCTGTATTTTCTTTGCTATTACCTCTGTATTGCCAATTGGCAGGTTTACAATACTGCCTCCTACATAATTATTCCCTTTGCGTGAAAAATATGCGATTAGGCTCTTTGAATTTGACATTTCCTATCTCTCCAATAGATCATCTTTTTTATTTTCCTTCGAGAACAAATCTTTTGCTACCATGATGGCGGACATCGCCTTCGGCCACCCAACATAAAAAGCAAGATGGGTGATTACCTCAATGAGCTCCTCCTGCAAAATACCGTTTTCAATCGCCTTGTTCAAATGAAACGGAAGCTGTTCTGTGTTACCGCCAGTTATCAAGGATGACACGGTAATTAAACTGCGTTCGCGTGGAGAAAGCTCCTTGCGCTTCCAAATATCTCCGAATAAGACATTGTCGCTTAGTTCGACGAGCTTTGGTGCAAAATCCCCTATCATTTTCTGTGCGGCGGAAGCCTCATGTGATTTTGACGTTGTTATTCCTCCTTTCGTTATAATGACGTGAAATTTACATCTCCTGGCTAGTAGGTCGGAATAGGATCTCGTTAACGTCCATATCCTCCGGCTGGCTCATGGCGAAGGCGACTGCCCGCGCGAATGAATCAGCAGGAATCGCGAACGACTCATAGAACTTGTGGATGTTCTCAGAGACGTCCTGCTGGGTGATGCTGTTCGGTAGTTCCGTGGCTACCGCGCCCGGTGAGATCACCGTCGTGCGGATGTTGTAGGGCTTAACTTCTTGACGCAACCCTTCAGACAGTGCTCGTACGGCATACTTGGTCGCCGCATATACCGCACTCCCAGGAGTGACCCTGTGACCGGCCACAGAGGAGACGTTGATGATGTGCCCAGCTTTCTGTTGCTTCATGTATGGCAGCGACGCCGCGATGCCATAAAGCACGCCCTTGATGTTCACGTCAATCATCCGATCCCATTCGTCGACCTCGAGGCGCTCGAGTGGCGAGAGCGGCATCAATCCGGCGTTATTGATCATGACATCGATACGCCCATATGTCACTACGGATGCATCGACCAATCTTTTCACCTGGTCGCAGTGGGTTACATCGGTGCTTAAGGCGAGTGCCTTCCCGCCGTTGTGTGTTAGCTCGTCAGCTAATGACTGAATTCGTTCGAGGCGTCGCGCACCCAGCACAATGTTTGCACCCTGCGCGGAGAGAAGCCTGGCGGTCGCTTCGCCCAATCCGCTGCTCGCTCCAGTGATGACGACGACCTTTCCTTCGATGTTTTTGCTCATGATCTTGACTCCTGTTTACCGCTGTATCTGCGGCACCCTATTGACCGAATCCTTTAGTTTGTGTGTTAGCCATTTTTTACCAGCATGACTGAAAGGATGGTTACGGTTATAGGATACTATTAGAGTGTACAGTACAAATAAACAGTACAAACAAAGATGTTACATACATACAATCGTGATACAGTACATCATGTCAGAAAAACCCAAGTTTAACTGGGGGATCGAAGCGGCCCTAGACGCCGTCGGCGGCAAATGGAAGCCACTGATACTCTATGTATTGAAGGACGGAACCCTTCGCTTTAGTCAAGTACAGAACCAGGTGAAGCCGACCATCACTCAACGCATGCTAACGAAACAGCTACGGGAGCTAGAAAAGGATGGGCTCATCACACGGTATGCATATCCACAGATCCCTCCAAAGGTCGAATACTCCCTTACGGAGAATGGCAAATCCATCATCCCTATCCTGGATCTGCTATGTGAATGGGGTGAAGAGCACATGGGTGAACGCATAACGTTTTGGTGTGATGAGGAAGATAGTAAGTCCTAGACCCACACTGATATAGTAACGGGAGAATATCAGAAAATTAACCCCATAGGTCCGCCATTATTTCTTCCATCCCAGAAAAAGATACCGGAAAGGGTTTAAGTCAATTACTCCTTGATTGAACTTCAGACTTAATTAGCTGGCATGTGTGGAATTCGAATCCCGACGCCTGCACTTATATTCATATCAATGTCTAATTCTTCCCCGATAGTAGACTCGTTCTTTCATCAATCCCCCCAGAATAACCCTGGTCATATGTAAGCCCGACACTGCCGAGGCATCGAAGTGGCGGATCCAGTAGTGCATAGGTCCGAGGGATGGCTACGAAGATGATTTCGTTTGAACTGGTTGGGAAGTATTTAAGAATGCGAAAGATCAATGCTATCGATAATAGGGGAAATTGGTACGAAGGTCATAGTCCAGAATATGAGATGAGGTAATGAGGGTCGAAAGGTTCGTTCTATTGATGATTGTAGCCGGTATACTGATATCAGGGATGGTCGCGGCTGTCTTCGTCAACAGCGCAGTGCAGCATAGTGGCCCTGTCAGCATCTCGGTCCAGACCGACAAGCCATATTACAAGTCGGGCGAGATCGTTTCCTTTAGACTGATCGATGATAACCCGGAAATTGCTTTCACCGTCACTGACCCTCAGAATGGCCCGCAGAGAATGACGAACAACATGGGGGAGATCAACATCGTCAAGATCCCCGATTTCATCGATCCTTCCCATGCGATAGACGATCTCTCATATCCGTTCAGTTCGTACAATCATAATAAGACCATTAGGACCGAATTCACCTATGTGGCAACGATCCATTACGGCTCCTTCAGTAACAAGGCGTCGCCCATCAGCCTGTCCTGGGACGGAATGATAATGGCACATGATGTCTTCTTCGACAACGGTCCCTCGTTCCCGGCGACTAGCGGATACTATGCGATCGTGCCCAACTTCCTGTACGCTACGAACCATGTAATCCATTTCAACATAGATGAGGGGGCTATTTTCTATTACGATGGCCTGAATGCAGGGATCAACATCACCAACAACCCAAACAGTAATGTCAAGATAGGGTTGGCCCTTGGAACGCCTCCAGGCACGACTGGAAACCTTACTTGCGAGTTATTCACAGATTTCACATACACCGAATATCCTAACCCATTTTTACCGAATGCAACGATTCCCAATGGCAATCACTATCACAATCAGACGGTGACGCTGAAATCAGGAATAAACACGGATATTTCATTCGATATCGATGTCAAGATCCCTGACCACGGAGAAAAGGCGGGTGACGGCACCATGTTCCAGGGGGCATACTTCTACGCTCTACTGGTGACCCCGTTTAGCAATTACACATTTGGGCTCAACGGATATTGGAATGGAGGCTGGATGGGCGTCCAGCAATATTGAGCGGTTCACGCACTGAATTACCTTAGTGACTGTCAAGATGAACATGGGCGACTCATAGACCGGGTCCATATAGCGAGATCGCGGACGACAGCTCCAATGAGCCCGAGAATCGATCGTTACGCATATTGAAAGGCTTTAAGCTCTCGCAGCTCGCATATTTTCTACCATGAAGATCGCAGTCCTAGGAGCAGGCGAGATGGGCAGAGCCCACCTATCGGCATATGCGAAGGATGACCGCGTGGAGATCGCCGGGGTTGCGTCAAGGACAAGCTCCTCGGCGAGGGCATTGGCCAATGAGTTCGATATCGAGAGTTCGACCGACGCGATGAAATACATAGCCGACGACACGATCGATGCCATTGATGTTACAACACCGACGGCGATGCACAGAAGGTGTGTCGAGGCCGCATTGAGGAACGGCAAGCACGTATTCGTCGAATCCCCGATGGCGATGGACGTGTCAGAAGCTGAATCGATGGCTGAAACGGCCGAACGGTCAAAAAGGATACTTATGGTGGCAGAGAGCGGCAGGTTCGTACCAGAGAGGGTCATGATCGAGAAGATGGTGGAGGAAGAGGTGTTTGGCAGGCCGCTTCAGTTTCAATCCTCTGTGCTAACGCAGCCGTATTGGGAAGGCAGGGACTTCTCCGCTTTCGGCGAACCCTTGTTGGAAAAACTGATCCATGATATCGATTTCTTCAACTGGGTGGCAGAACAACCGGTGATCGTTCAATGCCTCGGGTCCGAAGGGAGGAGCGGCAGCGTGGAGAGGGCATTCGTTCATCTGTGGACCGCTGATGGGGTTCATGGCGCTTTGGAGCTGAACGCGGATATGCCGGCCAGCTACCCATGCACATCGCATCTCCGCATTCAGTTCGAGGAGGGAGTGATTGAGTCTGACTCACGACAATCCGACCAGGAACCGAGGATCGCCCTTATATCGTATCCCACCTCCGGTCCGGCGCAAGAACTAGCCGTGGGTGATGTGAATGTCTTCAAGGAGGAATGCTCCTATTTCGTCTCCTGCCTCGAGAAAAAGGTCGATCCCGCTTTCCTTGGCCCTTTGAACGGCATCATGGCGCTGCAGATTGCGCAGGCGGCTAGGGAATCGTTCCGCATCGGCAAGGCCGTAACGATCAGGCCTTTGCAGATGGTATTGTCCTAAGTAACGGGGGTAAGGCGGGGAGAACGGGGCAGAACCCCCGCCTTGGGATGGTTGTTCATAGTGAGGGATGGGCCGATGCATCCTCCCCTGGTTTGGTTATAGAGCTTCGGACCCCGTGCACCTTCCGCGCACGCCTTCTTGAATCATGGTAGGCATCTGACCCTTAAATACCGGAGTGCCAGAGGTGAGCGAAAGTAGTGATCATTAAAAGGTATGCTGGATAGAAAATAATGGGGCCGAAAGTGGGCCTAGGCAGATTTCCTCTTGTGCCGGATCCGGACCGCCTCGCCCTTGGCGCTGTCCGCCATCTCCTCACCGGACATCATCGCCACTCCGACTGCCTCGACCTTCCCCTTTCTCATCACGATCGCCTCGTCCCCGATTCGGATGTCTGGGTCAGCTCCATCAACGCCGACTGCGAACAGGTTACCGGTCATCTCGAAGTCCTTCATGTTCACCCAGAACTTGCCTGATGGAGCTATCCTCTCAGCACCATCCAATGTGAGCGATATCATCCCTCGGTCCGGCGTTAACATGCCCAGCTGGGTCCTGCCGGCCATGATGCGTGAATAGGGATAACTGCCGGATACCTCACAGCCTTCCGTTAGTGCAGAGCCCACCTCTCCGAATTGGAAAATAGCAGACGATCTCATCGAACTGGACCGGTCCAATCCACGCGGAACGCGGGTGAACTCGGAGCAGTACTTCTGCAGCACCTCGTATAACCTATCGAGCGAGTCCTTGGCTGTGCAGCTGGCTGTTTTCGTCGTGTCGACGTACTCGTCCAGCACCGGCATCACGAACTCGCTCTCGTCACCCAGGTGACAGATGACATGTTCGTAGCCGAAGGAGACGATGCGTTTCACCATCTCCTGCACCATGGCCACCTCTTCACGGTCCCAGTGACCCGTCACCGGGATGTCATACTGGGCGGCGGGGTAGTACAGTTCCAGCTCCCGAGGCACCGCCCCTAACGGGGATGTGATGATGACCTCATGCACGACGTCGAAATTGCTCAATGAAGTGAGCACGCGCTTGAATGCCTGATGGCTCTTTGAAGAGGAATAGGGCTTCTTGGCCGAACAGGGAATGAG
>JBEKDM010000019.1:0-24605 GCA_050014375.1 Methanomassiliicoccales archaeon
CGGAAGGCACCAGCATCGGCGGGAAAGCATTTCCATCGTACGTCGCATTCACAAAGGACGGCCAGCTTTTGGTTGGAGAACCGGCCAGGCGTCAGGCGGTCACCAACCCGGAAGGCACCATCGCCGCCATCAAAAGGAAGATGGGAACGGACTACAAGGTCACCATAAACGGCAAGGAATACACGCCACAAATGATATCGGCGTTCATATTGCAGAAGATCAAGAGGGACGCTGAAGCTTATCTCAACGACACCGTGACAAAGGCGGTCATCACTGTGCCGGCTTACTTTAATGATAACCAGAGGACGGCCACGAAGGACGCGGGGGCCATAGCCGGCCTGGAAGTGATAAGGATCATCAACGAACCGACCGCGGCGGCGCTGGCCTATGGTCTGGACAAGCAGAATACCTCACAGAAGATCATGGTTTTCGATCTGGGCGGAGGGACGTTGGATGTAACGATAATGGACTTCTCAGTAGGGGTGTTCGAAGTGGTATCGACGTCGGGCGACACGCAGCTGGGCGGCACCGACATGGACGAGATACTGATGAAATTTGTCGTCCAGGAGTTCAAGAAACAGTCCGGCGTAGACCTGAGCTCGGACAAGATGGCCATGTGGCGTGTCCGGGAAGCATGCGAGAAAGCTAAGATCGAGCTCTCCACCACGATGTCCACCGAGATCAACCTGCCCTTCATCACCGCCGACGCCACCGGGCCGAAGCACCTTTCCCAGACCATAACCCGGGCCACGCTGGAAGAGCTGATAAACCCGGTCGTGGAGCGTTGTAAAGCACCGATCGAGAACGCACTGAAGGACGCGAACCTGACCCAGGAGAAGATTGACAATATAATACTGGTCGGGGGTCCGACCCGCATGCCGCTGGTGCAGAGGTTCATCGAGAAGATGGTGGGAAAGAAGATCCAGAGGGGCGTAGACCCGATGGAGTGCGTCGCCATGGGGGCAGCCATTCAGGCCGCCGTCCTTTCCGGCGAGGTCAAGGACGTCCTGCTGCTGGATGTCACCCCGCTGTCGCTGGGCATCGAGACGCTGGGTGGCATTTCGACCAAGCTGATCGAGCGGAACACCACCATCCCGACCCGTAAGTCCCAGGTGTTCTCTACCGCGTCGGAGGGGCAGAACAGCGTGGAGATCCATGTGCTGCAAGGAGAAAGGGAGATGGCGGCTAACAACACATCGCTGGGCCGGTTCATGCTTACTGGGATTCCACCTGCGCCCAGGGGCGTTCCCCAGATCGAGGTCACGTTCAACATCGACGCCAACGGCATCATAAACGTCAGCGCCAAGGACCTCGGAACTCAGAAGAAGACGGAGATCACCATTACGGCCTCGACCAAGCTCTCAAAGGATCAGATCGACAAGATGGTGCATGACGCCGAAACGTTCGCTGCAGACGACAAGAAGAACCGGGAACGGGTCGACACGGTCAATCAAGCTGACAATCTCATCTACACGACAGAGCATGCCATTGAAGAGCTGGGTGCGAAGGCCACGAACGAAGAAAGGGTTAATGTGGAGAACGCTATCGCCGACCTGAAAGCAGAGATCCCGAAGGGCGACACGTCCGCATTAAAGGCGAAGATGGAAGCTCTGTCAAAGATCTTCTACGCCATATCCGCCCGTGTCTACCAGAACGTTCAAGAAGAGCAAAAGGCAGCACACCAACAAACCGCACAACCTGGATCTAGCGACGAGTCAATGAAGAACGAGGACGGGACCATAGACGCCGAATACAAGATTGTCGATGACGACAAGAAACCTTAGGCAAGATGAGACCGCATGGCCGATAAGAAAGATTACTACGAGACGTTGGGCGTCGCCAAGGATGCCAACGCCGATGACATCAAGTCATCCTACCGCAAGCTGGCTAGACAGTATCATCCGGACGTGACCAAGGAGGACCCAAAGCACGCCGAGGAGCGCTTCAAGGACATCTCTGAAGCGTACGAGGTCCTAATGGACCCGGAGAAGCGGAAGCTCTATGATAACTACGGCCGTGCCGGTGTCTCCGGTCAATTCTCCGAGGGAGACAATTTCTCCTGGCAGGATTTCTCCCACGGTGAGGACCTGAACGACATCTTTGGCGACATGTCGGGCTCGCAATTCGGCAATCTGTTCGAGTTCTTCGGTGGCGGCCAGCAGCGGGGACCGCGCCAGGGGCAACATCTCCGGCTGGACATCGAGATCTCTCTGGAGGAAGCGGCCCGCGGCGTCAAACGAGAGATCACCGCCCCAATGTCGATCAAGTGTGACCAATGTAACGGCACAGGCTCGAAGGATGGTAGAAGTCACACATGCAAGACCTGCGGTGGCAAAGGCCAAGTCCAACGTGTTCAGCATCGGGGAAATAATCAGTTCGTCTCGATCGTTACCTGTCCCAAATGCGGGGGCAAAGGCAAGCTAATGGATCACCCATGCCCCAAGTGCGATGGTGGGGGATATCTTCACAAGCCGCAGAAGATCGAGATCAACATACCAAAAGGGGTCGACACAGGAATGCAGCTCCGAGTCCCTGGGGCAGGGGAGATGTCGCCGAACGGAGGGCAGCCAGGGAATCTGTTCATTGTGATACATGTGCGTGAACATCAAATCTTCAAGCGCGATGGTGCGAACCTCATGATGGAACAGGACATCGCTTTCGCCGATGCGGCGCTGGGAGGGGAGATCAAGGTCCCGACATTGTTCGGCTCGGCTAAGCTGACAATCCCTCCGGGCACGCAAACGGGCACGGAGTTCAGGCTTAGAGGGGCGGGGCTGGACCTGATCGATTCACGCGGAAAGGGCGATCAGGTCGTGCGCGTAAGGGTGAAGGTACCGAGGAAGCTAAGCAACGAACAGAAGGAGCAGTTACGCAAGTTCTCTAAGCTTGAATAAGCCTGACGATGAGTGTCGGTACATCGGTCCTTTCAGAAATCATGGTTACAACGAAAAGTTACAAAGAAAGAATCTGATAAAGCGATACCGAGAAAGTTCATCTGGGGCGCCTCAAATCTAGAATGCCAAACCTTCTCCCGTTCACCATTCCCCATAGCCCCTTTGTTAACCGAGATAAGACATGATCCGGCCAATGTCCTTTTCTCGTTCGCAGATATCTGAAGATACTAATCCTCTTTGTATTGTTCTTTGACCAGCTCAACGGATGCCGTGTCCTTGTGTTCATCATCCTTTTTGTGCTTTTTTCCACCTTCTATGGTGCCGTCAAAGCCCCGCATGAATCCCTCCTCTGTGGCAGTGATCTCATCGTTTTCGAGCATCTCCTGCCTGGATTCGTCATCATAGATGTCCTCTGGTTCCTTTTGCTCTTCGTTGGTGATCTCTTCGACTTCTTCTTCCGGTTTCTTGCGCTTCTTGTCGTTCATATGTACACCTTGAGAAAATAATACTGAGGAGACGTTATTAAAGGGCGAGCTAGAACCTACGTACAATGACGAGGCCGAGGACCTAATTGTTAGGAGATCTCGCCCTGATCATCCGATACTTGCCGATTGGAATATGAAAATAATATGTCTCGAAAATTGAGGGAAATTACAGAACAAGTCGTTGATAGGTCTATAAAAAACGATGCTTCGATATCAGATGATTATTATGAAAAAATTAAGCACAAAATCCTAACATCCAGACATGCTCCAGTCTGCTTGAGGTACCAAGAATGTAAATAGCGATGAGATGTATTGTTTATTTGGTACTTTCACGACGGTCCTTTTCTGTTCAAAATGGGGGCACGTGAAACATTATCTCCAAAGGGATGGGCAACATGAACGACGAAGAAACGATCAGCATAGAGACAAATCAGACAGGCTTCGAAGGAGACGTGAGGGCAGGGAACAGAGGTGTCTCTCCCCTAGAGATCACACATTCGGACCATCTAAGAAAGTATGACCCGGAATTGTACCAGGAACTCGATTCCTCGGAAGATCTTGAAACCATAAGGCAAAACCTGTTCTCACTTCTTCATAAGAGGGAGATGTCCCTCTTCTCGGCCGCTTGTGACCTTGATACCTTGGAGAGGTCGAACGCGCTCAACTGCATAGGTGTCTTGAAGAATCTGTTCTCGCAACGGAACGAGGTGGTATCTCGTCATAATACCCTTTCAACGTTGGTAGATATCGTCAATAAGCATCCTGGAAAGATCAAGGACAAACGCAAGGCGGTCTATTCTGATTTCTTCTACATCGACCTCGGTTCGCTGGGCCTTTCGGACATTTACCGGGAAGCAGCGCCAACGTTCCTTTGTTATGAAGGTCGGGAAGGGGCGAACGTCCGGTCAGATTATCTGGATACACTTGCCGAAAAATGCATGAAAAGGATCACATCATACCGCTCTGGACTTGATCCCGGGGTCATATCCAGGAGGGAGGAGAGCAGGTCTCGGATATTGGACTATCTGGGAGCGGACCTGTCTGATTGGGCGGACTATCGTTGGCATCAAAGGAACGTGTTCACAGATGCTCACACCATCGCAGAAATCGTAACGCTTTCGAATGAGGAGGGCGCGGCGATCGAGCTGGCAAACATGCACAGACTGCCCTTCGGTATCACCCCTTATTATCTCTCCCTGTTCGATAAGGACACGTCGCGCAAATTCGATCATGCGATCAGGGCCCAGGTCATCCCGCCCTTGAGTTACGTCAGCGGTATGCTCGAATCAAAGGCCATGGGACCAGCGCATCTGGACTTCATGAAGGAAGGACAGACCTCCCCCATAGATCTGGTGACCAGACGGTATCCGATGATAGCGATCTTGAAACCATTCAATGCCTGTCCTCAGATATGCGTCTATTGCCAAAGGAACTGGGAGATAGGAGGTGTATCCGACCCTCAGGCCATGGCATCTCCAGAGAGCATTTCCCGCGCGCTGGATTGGTTCAAATCCCATCCCATGGTCTCAGAGGTCCTGGTGACCGGTGGAGATCCCGGCCTGATGGCAGACGATGTGCTGATCGATCTACTGCAGCGCCTCTCGGATATTGAGCATATCAAGAGGATCCGCATAGGGACCCGGCTGCCGGTGGTTCTCCCGATGAGGTTCACCGATAATATGGTCGCCTCCATAGGTAAGTTCCATTCCCCCCCGGAAAAAGATCTTTGTGTCGTCACCCACATCGAACATCCATACGAGGTCACCCCCGAAGCGGTCAAGGCCGTCCAGAAGCTGAGGATGCATGGCATCGGTGTCTACAACCAGCAGGTCTTCACCATGGAGAACAGCAGGAAGTTCGAGACCTCCGCACTGAGACTACTACTGAAGCAGATAGGAGTGGACCCTTATTACACCTTCAACATGAAGGGCAAGAAAGAGACAAACTGGTATAGGGTGCCCATCGCAAGATTGCTCCAGGAAAGAAAGGAGGAGGCAAGAATGCTTCCCGGTCTGTCGCGGACCGATGAACCGGTGTTCAACATTCCCGCCCTGGGCAAGAACTACCTGCGCTCATGGCAGAACCATGATCTGATAGCGATCTCCCCTCAAGGTGAACGCATCTACGAGTTCCATCCCTGGGAGAAGAACATCTGCAATTCACCGACCTTCGTATACACCGACGTGCCAATACTGGATTATTTGATCAGACTGAAGGAAAGAGGAGAGGAACTGGACGACTATCGCAGCATCTGGTATTATTTCTGAGAGAACGTAGCATCGTTCTCCACTTTTTCGATCGCATCCTCTACGAAGACGATGGCCAAGGGCGCCTTGGGCCCTCATCCAGTGGAGGTGCGACTAACAATATTTATAGAGAGAAACGCACTCCCTTTTCCAGGGATGCAGGATGCCAATAGAACTGTCAAGTATCGAGAGAAAGCATGTTATCACCAAGGACGGAAGGAACTTGGGAGATATGGTGGGCAGCAACATCGACACCGCAAAATGGACGGTAATGAGCCTGGTGGTCGAGCTCCACAAGGACATGGTCAAGCCACTGAACGTCAAGAAGCCGTTCATGAGCAGGGCCAAGATCAAGATCCGGACGGACCAGATCGGGGTCGTCGGTGACGTGATCCAGCTCACCATGGACCTGGACACGCTGAAAACGCACCTATAAGACCAGTTCAGATTTGGTCATTTCCGTTCCGCGTGCATCGTCCATAGAGAATGCTTCATCGCGTTGGCGGGAACTCTTTCAGCAGGGCCGGTCATGGCTGACGTTCAGTGCACCACAATTGCAGGTATACAACCACTTCAGCTCTGTATATCAAAAGCAGTTTCGGTGATCATGGTCCCAATGCCCCTGGTCGCATCGATCGCCGTCATGGGAGCGAACGAGCGGTGGAGGGAGATCGGGCCAATGCGCGCCATAAGTGCAACCCAATCCATATTTTCAATCTTTTCATTAAGGCGATCTGAGTTGTGGTTTCTGGCGTCGGTCTCGCGACTTTCCAGAGGCCTTTTGTCCTCTTGCATCGGTCGATCTCACATATGAACCTAGTCCAGATGATATTGACAAAATTCAATACTCGGCCCGGTCAAGTGTTAAGGTCGGGATTCACAATCCGTCGACGAGAACAAAAGTCTCCCGAACCTACGGATTGATCTTCTCCAGTAACCAGGCGATGTTTTGACCGAGGTTGCGCATCGTGTTCACACCTTCAACATCACTGGCGAACTCTCCCTGTCTCAGGGCGGTGCCAATGTTCCAATAGCTCGAACCGGGAACGATCATCTGGCCAATGAGGAAGAAATTGTTGATCTGGTTGAACGTCTCCAGCGCGCCGGCCCGCCGGTTTATGGCCACGGCCGCCCCGACCTTGCGCTTGAACAGATCCCCGTTGGCCCGGTTCACATAACCGACCCGGTCGATGAACGCCTTGGTCTGCGAAGAGAGGCTGCCGAAATAGACAGGAGACCCGATGATCAATCCCTGGCACTTGTCGATCTTGTCGACGTACTCGTTCACCTTGTCATCTTTCATGATACACCGCCGGTCCTTGTTCTTGAAGCAGGCACCGCAGCCCTTGCAACCATGAATCTCCTGTTCGCACAGGTTGACCAATTCTGTCGATATTCCCGCTTTCTCGATCTCCTCTAGAACGACCGAGAGAGCCTGGTAAGTGTTCCCCTTGCTCCTGGGGCTACCGTTGAAGGCAATCACTCTGACATACTCTCTGGCATGAAAACCAGATGCTCTCCGGCCCGTACCGTCTTCACTCATACGACCACCGTCCAACGGTGGCCATTCCAACGATACACCGATGGGATTGCCAGAACCCCGCTACTACTTTGGGAATGTTCCCTCCGTAGATACCTGGCAAGCTGATTGCCCGCACCATTTATGTCCGCATTCTGTATGGTGTTGCAGTTCTCGCACATGAACATACCCCTATGGACCCTATGCAATTTGCCCCTTTCGGTGCATCCGCACGCGCTGCATCGTCCTATAGATGTCCCCCTTTCGTCTTGCTCAACCAAACGTATGCCATATCGGGCTAGCTTGTAGCCCAACTGAGCGACGACCTTGCGTACCGGGAACTGTTGCCAACTCTGACTGCTTTTATCGCTCCACCCTTTGCCTTTACCTTTTTTATTCTTCTTTATCCCATTTAGATCACCGACCACTACCTCCCTGACATTCCTCTGATCACAAATCTCGACAAACGCACTAGTCATGACGTGGATGGCATGCTTGACCTGGGCGGAGCAGTGCTTTGTCATCCGTCCCAATGACTTCGAGTGCTTTTTGTGGCCCTTCGACCGGCCCATTACCTCCATCTGAACTCGACCCTTCTCTTTATTCCAATAGCGCAGGTCGGCTAGTATTTTCCCGCCCTTGAATATGTCCGTGTTTCCAGCCTCATCTATTGTTACCATCGGGTTCCGCATACCGAGGTCCACCGCAACGACCTGCCCCTCCGTTCTCCATTCCGGCTCCGGCAGCAATATCTTTGCATGAACATTGAAGTAGCCAATCTCCGGTACGATCTCCAGCTGCTTAATCTGCCCATGATCGGGTAGCGGCGTGCTCCATCTTATGTTCCGCAACGGAAGGAACCTGCCAGTATAGCCAAACTCGTCCTTCAGCCCCTTACTGATAGTAAGCAGGATCGTGCCGTTGACCATCCTGAACGCGCCCTCAGTGAACATCGTGGACGACAACTCTTCCTTCCTCCGGAAACCAGGCGGGTTCGCCGTCTTGTCGACCTTTCTTAACGCATACCACGATCTGAACGCGTTACCCACCTGATGCGCTGGATATTGGTAAGTATGGGCAGGTAACAGTGCGTGGTATGGGCTGGCGAGAACGACCTTCTGCAGATCGAAACCACTCGGTATCTTGCCCGTGTCACTCCAGGTCTCTCTTGCACTCCACAGCGCGGTGTTGTAGAGCTTCGTGGCCACCCACGACATCCTGGCCAACACCCTGAATGTGGTAATATCGGCGTCAATTCTTCCGACCCGGCACTCGTATCTCGCCATTATTTTGCTCCCAATATACCTTTATTTCGTTTCCTCGCTTACTTTCCAGACATTCTCGACTCTATTATGCGTTTCGTCCAGCATATCCTCTTGTTCTTGAATCAATTGACCATCTAGGATGGATTGTTCTGAGGGAGGGTGGACTCGAAGGGGTAAGTTTGGTCCGACATTGTTTCAAACTCGACAATCTCCGGTCCATAGCTCTAGGCTATACCTCTCAATTTTCCTACCGATAGTTCTGTGAACTCACCAGAGAGGGCTTGCCCACAAAAACTTCGATATCCACACTATATTTTATAGAAGATATAATAGCGCCTATTACATGTAGCCTTAATGTCCATTCCATGCTGTCTAATTCCTACCATACATACCTTGTTCACTAACTCCGACCTAAAGACCGAAGAATGCACTCACCGTTCTTTCTCTTTCATTCATAATGTACAATAATGGTCAATAATGATTATATATGGTCATTGATGTACCGTATTATCATGACGGTCGGCGACATCAGAGTAAATATCGAAAAATTGGACATCGGTCTAACCCCCGCGGAGCTGTATGACCGATTGTCCCTCGTTTCCAAATGCTCTTTCCTCCTAGAGAGCGCGGTCGGCTCGGAGAGGACCGTCTCCTACTCGTTCATGGGCTTCCAGCCCGAATACGTCGTCCGTTGCGTCAAGGGGCAGGTGGAAGGGGGACCGGACTGCGGTGTCGCCCGGGACGACCCGATCGCTTACCTCAACTGCCTCTCATCGAAAGACCCCATCAACGATTCCCGTTTCCCGTTCCTGGGTGGCCTGGTGGGATACTTCTCCTATGACTTCGCCAGGTTCATCGAACCCTCCACCAGGATGACCGGGGCCAGTGACTTCCCGGACTTCGAGCTTGGCATGTACCGGGAAGGCATCATCTTCGACCATTCCAGCTTCCAGGCTTATTATTTCTCCGTGGACGGGGCGGACCGGCTGAAGCTCCTACTGGCCGCCGGCCTCCCAGCCGCCAAGGACGAACCGTTCCGGACCGGAGAGCTCGTGCCCACCATGTCCAGGGAGAGGTATGAGAAGGTGGTCTCCGTCTGCCGTGAAAGGATAGCGGCCGGTGAGGCGTTCCAGATCGTCGCATCCAGGGCGCTCTCCTCGAAGTGCTCCGGAAACTCGCTGGACCTTTATCGTTCACTGCGCGAACTGAACCCTTCGCCCTACATGTTCTATTTCGATTTCGACGGACGGGTCGTCCTGGGTTCCAGCCCGGAGACGCTGGTCACGGTCAGGAAGGGTGAGGTGATCACCTTCCCGATCGCCGGGACCAGGCCGCTCGGTATAACGCCGAAGGAAAAGCGGTCATACCGGGAGGAGATGCTGGCGGATGAAAAGGAGAGGGCGGAACACTGCATGCTCGTCGACCTGGCGCGAAACGATGTCGGCAAGGTCTGCGAGATCGGTTCGGTGCACGTGCCGGTCTTCATGCAGGTGGAGGAGTTCAGCCATGTGCAGCACATGGTGTCCAAGGTGCAGGGAACGCTGGAGCAGGGGAGGACGTCCTTCGACGCTTTCTGCGCGGTTTTCCCGGCCGGAACTGTCTCGGGCGCGCCAAAACCCCGGGCCATGGAGATCATCCAGGAGCTCGAGAAGAGCTCCCGCGGACCCTATGCCGGTGCGGTGGGCTACATCTCGCTCAACGGGAACCTGGACTCGGCCATCGCGATCCGTTCCGCGTTCATCTCCAACGATCATATCTATATCCAGGCGGGGGCCGGCATCGTCGCCGATTCCGACCCGGCCAAGGAATACGTCGAAGCGGAGAACAAGCTGAAGGCGGTCAAGAAGGCGATCGAGGCATGTAATGGGAGGGCGACGGCATGAGGATATTGATGCTCGACAACTACGATTCGTTCGTTTACAATCTCAAGCAGTACGTGGGAGAGCTGGGCCCGGAGGTGACCGTCGTCCGCAACGACGCCATCGACATACAGGGCATACGCCGGTTCGATCCGGACGCGATAATGATCTCCCCGGGACCGGGACATCCGGCGGTGAAGCGCGATTTCGGGGTCTGCGCCGAGGCGTTGACCGAGATCTGCCCGGCGGTGCCCACGTTGGGGGTCTGCCTGGGGCACCAGGGCATCGCTCACCACTTCGGCGGGACCGTGACCAGGGCGGCCGAGCTGATGCACGGCAAGACATCGGTCATCGAACATGACGGGGAGGGCGTCTTCGCCGGGCTCGAGGGATCGATGGTCGTGGGACGCTACCACTCGCTGGTCGTCAGCGACGTACCGGAGAGCTTGAAGGTGACCGCCCGTACAGCGGACGGAACGATCATGGGCATCAGGCATCGCCGGTTCCCGATCGAGGGCGTACAGTTCCATCCCGAATCGATCCTGACACCCAAAGGGAAGGACATCTTGGCCAATTTCATCGCCGGGGCGAGGTGCTGATCATGATCGAGACCGTGATCAGAACGGACCTGAGCAAGGCCAGCCTCTCCTCCTTGGCGGAGGACATGGTGACCGGCAGGGCATCCCATGACGAAATGGTGGCGGCGCTCTCCTCTTTGGCCGCCAAGGGCGAGACCGCGGAGCAGATCCGGGTATTCGCCGAAGCGTTCGCAGCAGCGTCGGTCAAGGTGCAGACCAAACACCATACGGTCACCGACCTGTGCGGGACCGGCGGCGCATCGTTCCGCACGTTCAACGTCTCTACCATCTCCGCTTTCGTCGTCGCCGGATGCGACGTTCCGGTGGCTAAACACGGGAACCGGTCGAGCAACGGCATCTGCGGCAGCGCGGACCTGCTTACGGCGCTGGGCGCCAACGCGATCATCGGACCGGACCTGGCCGAGAAAATGCTGGACGAGATCGGGATCACCTTCCTGTTCGCCCCGCACTATCACCCGGCGATGAGGAACGTGGCCTCCGTCCGGAAAGAGCTCCGCACTAAGACAGTGTTCAATGTGATCGGTCCCTTGATAAATCCGGTGGAAGCGGACAAGATGCAGCTCATGGGCGTCTACGATTCCAGATTGCTGGACATCGTTCCCGGGATCATGAACGACCTGGGCATCAGGCGTGCGCTGGTCGTGCATGGGTTCCCGGGCATGGACGAGGTCTCCACCCTGGGAACGACGCAGGCGGTACTGCTCGATCGCGGCCGGACGGAACGTTTCGAGATAGACCCCAAAATGCTCGGCCTCGACCCTCCCAGACCGGAGGTCATTTCGGAACTGGCGCCGGAGCTGTCGGCCAAGGTCGCGCGCCGGGTCCTCTCGGGCTCGCCCGGGCCGAGACGCGACATCGTCGTGCTCAACAGCGCCTGTGCGCTATTCGCATGCAACAGGGTTAAGAATATCGAGGAGGGGATCGATATGGCATGCATGTCTATAGATTCCGGAAAGGCCATGCAGAGGCTGAACGAGTTCGTCGATATGAGCAGGGCTGAGAGTTGATGCAGGAGGATACGCTGGAAAAACTGGTGCGGAACGCCGAACTGCTTCTGGCATCGAAGTATTACGACGTGGAGGCGGCCGCTTCATATGTGCGTTCGTCACGCCGTTCGTTGGCCAAGGCGCTCTCCGGATCGAAGCATTACCCGGTCGTGGCCGAGGTCAAGCTGGCCTCCCCATCCAATCACAGCATTTCCGTCCATGACCCGGAGATTCTCATATCCAAATACCTCAAAGGAGGCGCCGCTGCACTCTCGGTGCTCACCGAGCCGAAGTTCTTCAGGGGCAATCTCCAATTGCTCGAGATCGCATCAGTAAATCCGGTCCCGGTCCTGATGAAGGATTTCATCATTTCCAAGAACCAGATCGACGCCGCCGCATGTCACGGGGCCAGCGCCGTTCTTCTGATCCAGAAGCTGTTCTCCTCACGGATGGTCAATGCCCATCGGGATGAGCTGATAAACTATGCGCACCACCGCGGACTGGAAGTGCTGCTCGAAGCGGCGGACGAGGTAGAGCTCCTGCAGTGCCTGAAGGGCGATGCCGATGTCGTCGGCATCAACCAGAGGGACCTCCGCACCATGGCCATCGAGGAGGGCAAGGGCGTCAGGCTCCTGGACAATCTGGCCCACAAGACGAAACCGATAATCGTGATGTCCGGCATCACCACCAGGGAACAGGTGATGGCGACCCGCGATAGTGGAGCCGCCGGCGTGCTTGTCGGCACCGAGCTGGCATCGTCCGATGACCCGGAAGCCCGGTTAAGAGGCCTGGTGGTGCCAAGATGACCAAAGTGAAGATCTGCGGAATGATGCGGGACGAGGACATCATATCGTCACGCAAGGCCGACTATGTCGGTTTCATCGTCGAGACCAGTTCCAAGCGTGAGCTCACTATTTCCAGGGCCGAAGAGCTGATGTCGATGGCCAAGTGCAAGAAGGTCATCGTCACCACTTGCCAAAGCGAAGAGGTCCTAAAACAGATCGTACGTGTACTGAAGCCAGACGTGCTGCAGCTGCATTCGGTCATGGAGGTGGAGGACGTGGAGGTCATCGCCAACGCCGTTCCGTGCGACGTGTGGGCGCTCCAGCCAATTGGTTGGGGGGACGAGTTGCAGCGGGCAAAAAAACTGATCGGAAAATGTTCCGGACTGGTGCTGGACACGGCGTCCGCATCGTTCGGTGGCGCCGGCATGAAGCATGACTGGACGCTGTCCGCCGAGATCGTGGAGGCGGTCGATCCGTTCCCGGTGGTGCTGGCCGGAGGGCTCAACCCGGGCAACATAGTCGATGCCATCATCGCAGTGCACCCTTTCGCCGTGGACGTCTCCACCGGGGTGGAGACCGGCGGCCGGAAGGCCATGGACCTGGTGGACCAGTTCATCTCAAACGCTAGGAGTGTTCATTGATGTCTGACAAGACGAGATTCGGTGAGTACGGCGGGCAATATGTCCCCGAGATCCTCATGCCGGCGCTGATCCAGCTGGAGACGACCTATGACCAGGTCAAGAACGACAAGTCGTTCCAGAACGAGCTTCGCTGGTACAACGTCAACTATGGCGGCAGGGAAACGCCATTATATTTCGCCAGGCGGCTGACCGAGAAGTACGGCGGGGCGAAGATCTACCTGAAGCGCGAGGATCTGGCCCACGGTGGCGCACACAAGTTCAACAACGTCATGGGCCAAGCCTTGCTGGCCAAGCGCATGGGCAAGTCCCGCATCATAGCCGAGACCGGCGCCGGACAGCATGGAACGGCGACCGCCATGGCGGCTGCGGTCCTGGGCATGACCGCGGAGATCTATATGGGTGCAGAGGACGTCAAGCGTCAGCGGATGAACGTGTTCCGCATGCGGCTGATGGGCGCCAAGGTCAACGAGGTGCAGATCGGCTCCAGGACGCTCAAGGACGCCATCAGCGAGGCGTTCCGCGACTGGGCCGCGTCCGTCGAGACGACCTACTACATGTTCGGGACGGCGGCCGGACCGCACCCGTACCCGACGATGGTCCGGGATTTCCAGAGCATCATCGGGAAGGAGATCAAAGCGCAGCTGAAGGCGCATGAGGGAAAGCTGCCCGACCTGCTAGTGGCTTGCGTCGGAGGCGGCAGCAACGCCATCGGTACTTTCTATCCGTTCATCCGGAACAAAGGGGTCAAGTTCCTCGGGGCCGAGGCGGCCGGCTGCGGCATCGAATCAGGCAAGCATTCATGTTCGATCAGCGCCGGATCGATAGGCGTGTTCCAGGGCTCCAAATCGTACCTGCTCCAGGACAAGGACGGGATGGTCCACGAGGCGCACAGCATCGCCGCCGGTCTGGACTATCCGGGCGTGGGGCCGGAGCACTCCTACTTGAAAGATATTAAGCGGGCGGAGTATGTAGGAATCACCGATGATCAGGCGCTCGGGGCGTTCGTCGAGCTGTCCCGCCTGGAAGGCATCATCCCGGCGCTCGAGTCGGCTCACGCGGTCTACGCCGGCGTGCAGCGGGCGAAGGAGATGGACAAGGACCAGGTGGTGGTCATCACGGTGAGCGGGCGGGGGGACAAGGACCTCGAGACGGTGTTCAACATGGGGTTGATTCAGTGACAGCAAAACGTTGCAAGGGACCGAATGACCGGTCGGGGACGGCGGGACGGGTGGAGGAGGCGTTCCGCAACTGCAAGGAGCGCGACGAGAGCGCGCTGATCGTCTACCTCACCGGAGGTTTCCCTTCATTCGAAACGTCGCTAGGCTACCTGCTAGCTTGTGCAGAGGGCGGTGCCGACATCATCGAGATCGGCGTCCCGTTCAGCGATCCCATGGCGGACGGTGCGGTCATCCAGAAGGCGAGCGACGAGGCACTGCGAGCGGGGGTCACTCCGAAGAGGGTGCTCGAGCTCACCGCCCGGGTGAGGGAGAAATGCGACGTCCCTATCGTCCTGATGGGTTACTACAATCCGATCTTCCGCATGGGCGAAGAGGAGTTCGTCAAGCAGGCGAAGATGGCGGGAGTGGACGGGCTGATCGTGGCGGACCTGCCGATCGAGGAGTCGCTGACGTTGGAGATGTTCTGCATGAACGAGGGCATCCACCTGATCCAGCTGGTGGCGCCGACCACTCCGGAGGACCGCATGATGCATATCGCCGGCCGGTCGAGCGGGTATCTTTATCTGGTAAGCCGGATGGGAACGACCGGGGCCAGGGGGAATTTGAGCGAAACGCTCCCGGCGCTCTTGGCACGTGCCAAGGAGGCGGCGGGCGACCTACCGCTGGCGGTAGGGTTCGGCGTTTCCACGAAAGAACATGTCGAGGAGATCACCGCACTGGGCGCGGACGGGATCATTGTCGGCTCGGCCATACTGTCGAGGATCATCGATGGGGTCAAGCCACATGAGATCAGGGATTTCGTGAAGGAGCTCAAGTCTGGATGCAGGAAGCGTTGAATTCTGACATTCGTATCTGACCAGTGACTAATTCTCACATACGGATGAGGGCATTATATCATTTCAGAAGTATTATATTAGGTCTTACAGTTTTGTCCAAGAATACAATTCCATCACGTTCAAGCGACGATAAATACCTCCTTACTTGATTCGGTTCGATATGCAATCTGTCGCTGATCCCGTGTATTGTATTCACTCCCGCCTTGATCTGGTCCAAAACCATCTTACTTCCAAGCTTGAGATCTGCCACTCTCTTTAATTCCCGTTTCCAAGGTACCGAGATGCCGAACTGATTCTCCATTTCTTCCACCTTTGTTGTCAGGAATGCCTCCCATATCCTGCCGCTGATAAGGCTATCGTATCGATCCTGTGACTGACATTCCGAAATGAGTATCTCCTTATCGATCCCCTTTCGGTAAAGCACCACCATATCATCGAGGTCCCTGTTCCGTTCTGTTACGCTTTTCAGTAAAAAGATGTCTTCCCTCGAGCAAATACTGAGAGATATCTGACCGAGAGCACCATAATATTCCGATCTTCTTTTAATCCCCTCGCTCAGGAATAACTTGTGGCAGACCGTTTCGACGAAGATGTCCACTCTCATTCCCTTCGATGTCGTCAATATTTCTGCATCGACCAATTCTTTGCATTCCAATGGATGCTGCAAATTTACTTGAAAACCGAGCCTTCTGAGCGCCTCGGTCAGTTCCCATGCATCTTCTAGAAATTCTAAGATCAGATCAACATCTTTGGTGGCCGCTTTCTCCCCACGGATCGCCATCGCAGCGCCACCGACCAGATATACCTTGATCCTCTTTGGACATATCTTGCCCGCCTCGCCTAGCACGGACAAGACCTCGTCCTTGTTGAACTGGGCAATGTCCACTAAATCACCCCGTATTGGGAGCAGAGGTCTTCAAGATCGGCCATACTTGGCATGAATCGGTTCTTTGTGGCCTTTCCAGACATAATTGCAATCATTTCTCTTACCGGATGACCGATCCCAGCATATCTGGATTCCTCCAACAAGTAGGCTTTGTCGAATCCGGTTTTCTTCAATAACAATATGGAGTAGCTCACAACCCGCGAACTAAACGGGTTGGAAAGAAGATTGTGGATGACGATATCCTCGGGTTTCAGTTCTGAGTTCCAATTAGAGTAGTGATAGTATTCTGTCTCAGAGACGAACCGAATACCATAATTCGCCATCGCCGAGATTCCGGTTTTCCGGATCCCGGAGGAATCCTCCAACGAGGGGGTTGAAAATACACATTCCAATCCCCCGCTCCAAAGCATGATTCCGACCGGTGTCTTATCTTCCATGATATTGAGATTCACGCCTTTTGAAAAGTCCTGCAAGAATTGTGTCATGAAGAAGTCCGTGGGGGAGATTCTTATGTTGGATCCTTCTTGGTTAATTATCCCATAATTTTTCAGGCTCCAGGCAAGAACTCTTACCGTGTCACGTTTGAGCCTTGTTTCCATTGCGATTCTTTCCATGCTTTTTGATACGTGAGATATTGAAAGCATCAACAGAAGTTTCGACCCTACGATCGCATCGATGGGATGATCATTCGATAGGATGTACCGTTTCAGAGCGGTCGACCGGAGATCCATACCAGGCAGGAATTGAACCCCTCGGCAACCTGATTTTGATATCATTCCCGCATTGGTGAGGGCTTCTGTTATCCGATAAACGGTTTTGCTCGATCGGCCTGAGGCTGCTGCGATTTCATTTACTGTCTTCCGGCCCAGGCATATCTCTCGAAATACCTCAAGCTGATTCTTAGTGAAGGTATAACGGAAGTCGGACATACATGTTATGAGATTGTCTTATGTTTATATAATGTTTGTCATTTTCATACCATGAATTAATGACAAATGATATCCAGGTTCTTTGATGTGGCCAATGCCGGATATTGACTTTGTCCTTTGAATGGTTTCCAGAGCATGAAACAAGATTGGGCCATATCGACATGGCCTAATTTTACTGGAAACATAAATAGACATTAGCGGGCCGAAACTGTGTTGGTTACCGAAACATAATGACTTTCCTAATGATGTCATCTTAGGATCGAGGTCGTTTTTCCAATATTGAATCACCATAAGATTACCGAATAAGTGTTACGAAAAATCATATATATGAATCCTCAATTGGCGGATAACATTAATTCGGAATTTGTGCTACGAATGGTACCAGATTTCGTTTCAATAGAAAGTCCAACGGGACAGGATTAACGTACTCCGAATAGAACGAGGGGTGCAAGATTCGCTGCTCCGTTAGGCGAGAGAGAGGGATAAATCATGCATATTCCAGACGGATATCTCGGGCCGGCGACGTGGATCGCACTATTCCTGGTAATGTTGGTCATTTGGTACTTCGCGTTCAAGAATGGGAACAAGAATCTGGGACCGCGGAACGTTCCCATGCTGTCGTTCATGGCTGCTTTGTCCTTTATCCTTATGATGTTCAATCTGCCGATACCTGACGGTACGACAGCCCACGTTGTAGGGGCGGTCCTTATCGCCATCGTCCTTGGACCGTATGGGGCAACGATCGCGCTTAGCATCGCGCTCCTGATCCAGGCTCTCCTTTTCGGCGACGGCGGCATCACGGCGTACGGGGCCAACGTGTTCAACATGGGAGTGGTCATGCCATTCACTGGCATCCTGGTCTACATCGCGGCCAGAAAGGCGTTGAACGGAAGGAAGAGCAAGATCTTCGGATCCGAATCGAGGAAGAGGGCGATCGCGGGTTTCGCCGCAGGTTATGTCGGGATCGTGGTCGCAGCAGTCACAGCAGCTGTTGAGTTCGGCATCCAGCCGACGATAGCTCCGGGATACGCACCTTACGGGCTGGACCTGGCGATACCGGCCATGCTTGGAGCCCATCTGCTCGTGGGAATAATTGAAGGGCTGACCACGGCGATAGTGGTCTATTACCTGTCGGAGAACAGGGCTGACTTGTTGAACCTACCAAAGTTCTGTCCCCGCTGGCTGGAAAAATACATGGAGAAGGGGCCGGAATCGATCCCCAGCGGTTCAAAGATCGGGAACAAGATGCCGGTCGAGGTCAAGTGAGGTGGAAACATGAAGAACATATTACTCTGGCCGAAAAAATGGATCATAGCAATGATCGCGCTGATCGTCGCCACACCGCTAGGTATTCTCATCACCTGGGAATATGGGGCCGCCTGGGGGGAATGGGGTGCGGTGGGCAATTGGGTTCCCCAGCAGTTCTGGAATGCGCCGTTCGCGGATTATGATCTCAGCGGTTGGGACAGTCAGCTGATGGCCTCTTTTGGTTACATATTGTCCGCGATCGTGGGGATCGTGGCGATCATCATCCTCACGTACGTCGTGTACCTGGCGGTCTCGAAGAGGGAGAACCGGGAGATATCAAAGTAGGCATTGAACTATGTTCGAGCGATTGCTTTCCCAGGTAGCACGGGTAATACGTCAATCGCTGGACATGGAGACCATTTCCCGACGGGATGGGGTGCTGCAGCGTCTCGACCCGCGTTTCGTTTTCATCTTCCTGCTGTCCTTGGTGGTGGTTTCAGTCCTTCTGAAAAACCCCCTGAGCATTTTCCTGATGATCGTCCTCTCGTTGATCCTGGCGATCCTTTCGAAGGTGCCCCTCGGTTGGTACTTGAAACGGGTCTGGCTCTTCGTTCCCTTGTTCTCGGTCATCATCCTCATCCCGAGCATGACCAACCTGGTGACCCGCGGGGAGGCGTTCGGCCCGTCGGTCGATCTGTTCGGAACCACGATCTACCTCACCAAACAAGGTTTGGCCTACGCGGTGACGTTCACCCTGAGGGTGGGTGCGGCGGTCTCCCTGAGCATCTTGATGGTCTCGACCATCGGTTGGTCCCGGCTGATGGCGGCCATGGCCCAGTTGAAGTTCCCGCCCTCGTTCGTCATCATATTGGATATGACGTACCGTTACATCCATCTCCTCCTTGATACCGTAGCGAACATGTTCATGGCCCGGAAGAGCCGGATGGTGAGCAGACCGAACAAGAGAGAGATCAGGGAGATCGGGGGTTCGTCGGTCACCAACCTTTTCAATAAATCATACAAGATGAGCGAGAACGTTTATCAGGCCATGATATCTCGTGGGTACACCGGAAAGCCGCGCATCATGTCCGACCTCAGATCGAACCGCATCGACGTGGTGTTCACCATCGCAGTGATCGGGTTCGCCACTGTGGTACTTGTGTTCGACATGAACGGATCTTCGACATCGCTGCATAATCTATTCGATTATCTTGGGGTTTGGAACTGATGACCGCGCCGATAGTATCTCTCAAAGACGTTTCATACAGATATCCGGATGGCAACACCGCCATCGACGGATTGAACCTGGACATCGAGCAAGGCGAAGCAGTGGCTATCGTAGGACCGAACGGAGCTGGAAAATCCACCCTGCTTCAGATAATCGCCGGCCTGATACCGGTCTCTGAAGGGCAGCTCACTGTGACCGGAAAGGAGATCGACAAGAAGAGCGTCGACCGCCCTAACGACCTGGAATGGCTCAGAAGGAAGCTGGGGATCATCTTCCAGGATTCCGACGTTGCGCTCTTTAACTCGACGGTCTGGAACGATGTTGTTTTCGGGCCTCTACACATGGGTTTACCGATACAGGAAATAAAGGACCGAGGCAACCGGGCGCTGGACAGACTGGGGATCGCCCACCTCCGGGACCGCGCCCCTTACCGATTGAGTGGTGGGGAGAAGAGGAAAGTGTCCATCGCGTCCGTCCTATCCATAGAGCCGGAGATCCTTTTATTCGACGAACCGACCTCGGACCTGGACCCTCGCAGCAGAAGACTGGTCGTGGACCTGCTGAAGAGCATGACCGCAGAAGGGAAGACGGTCATAGTGGCGACCCATGACGTTAACGCAGTCCCTGATTTTGCCACACGGATAGTCGTGCTCAACAAACATGTCTTGGCAAGCGGCAACGTCAGGACGATCCTTTCGAACGAAGCCATGCTGAACGATGCCGATCTGGACGTGCCGGAGATATCCCGGCTATTCAAAGTATTGGCATCTATCGGATATACCACCGAGGAACTTCCGTTCTCATTGGAAGAGGCGGTCGAGCAGATAAAGAAGAGAAGTGACCGGGTGCATGTGCACTCGGCTGGTACCAGATCAGATTGAGATCATCAGTCAAATTGATCTTTCCCAAGAGAGGGGCACCTGTCTGTTCAGCCTAGGTCTGAAGTGATCTGGAAGATATGTCTTCATGGCGTCAAGTAACTCGGAAACCCGAAATCACAACGAATTCTTTGAAAGGCTTGTTCCCTAACTGAAAGTTATTTTATCCAGTAATAGCTTTTTGCTGCCATGGATTACGTTACCAGAATTGGCGTCTCTGTCGAACCAGACCTTTTGACGAGCTTCGATGAGCTCATCGAAAAAAAAGGATATGCCACCCGCTCTGAGGCCATACGTGATCTGATAAAGGGGATGCTGATCGAGGATACGATCAAGGACGACAAGGCCCACACCGTAGGCACCATCACGTTGGTCTATGATCATACAAAAGGCGGAGTGAACGAAGGCCTGATGAACGTCCAGCATCAACACCATCATGTGATCTCATCATCGATCCATGTCCATCTGGATATGGAGAAATGCCTGGAAGTGCTTATTGTTCACGGTTCAATGAAAGAGGTCTCCGAACTTTCGGAGGCGCTCAACAGCATCAAAGGGATAACACATGGTAAACCGGTCCTCTTGTCCGGCGAACCAGTGGACCATAAGCACGACCATTGATAAAAACGGGAGAAGAATCCGAGGACCCCATTCCCGTTTTGACAAGATTGATGGACGGCTTGTCATACCTGTTTTGAACTGTCCTTGATCGCCTGAAGCAAAGACTCGAACGTGGCGTCGCTCGGGATCACATCCACCCTCACTCCCATGTCTTCGAGCACCTTCTTGGTCGGCTCGCCGATGGCAGCCACGATGGCGCAATCCAGCATATCCTCGACCTCAGCATCGGAGTAGTGCTTTTTCGCCTCATCGATGAACGACCTCGCCGACATCGAACTGGTGAAAGCGAACACATCGATCTCACCCCTTATTCCTTTATAGAACATATCCAGCAGGGGTCGGCCCGTCTTCACCTTGGTGAGTTTATAGACCTCTATCTCCTGGACGGTGGCTCCTAGGCCGCTGAGACCTTTCATCAGCACATCGGAACCCTGATCGGACCGAAGGATCACCACTTGCTTGCCCTCGATCTGCTTTTTCGCCAACAATTGGACCAGACCCTCGGATGTGAACTTCTCCGGCAAGGTATCGACCTTGATCCATTCGGCCTCCGCAGTTCTGGCCGTCACCGGACCGATGGCGATGACCTGGATCTGGCGCAGACCGCGACTGAGCTCTTCCACCTGTCCGTGTTTTTTCGCCAGTTCGAACGTCGATTTTACCGCGGTGGATGATGTTAAGATAGCGATGTCCACATCACCGTTGGACAGACCTTGAAGGAACGCCGCGAACTCGGGCGAGTCGTTCGTTTTCAGGTCGATCGGCGAGGCAAAAACGGTGTCGAAGCCCATTTTCCTGGCGAGCTCCACCGACTCCTCCATCCGGTCCATGGGCCTCAGTATCGCGACGGTGGTCAACGCAGGTCCCCCAATGTCCCCCAGAGCGAGGCCACTTTGCCAACGATGATAACCGCCGGCGCAGACACTCCTTGCGCCTTGCACTCCGCCGATATCATGGTGATGTCAGCCGAGACCATCCTCTGCTCTGGCGTGCTTCCTTTCTCGATTACCGTAACTGGCGTCCCCGGGTCCATTCCACCTTTGACCAACCGTTCCATGTTCTTTTCCAGGTTGGACATGCCCATCATGATCACGATGGTCCCGCCAAGTTTAGCCAGATTGCTCCAGTCCAGCACCTCGGTATCCTTGAGGGCCGACTCATGCCCTGTCACGATGGTGACCATCGACGCCAAGTCGCGATGAGTCACTGGTATCCCCGATAAGGCTGGCACGGACAAGGAAGAAGAAATTCCGGGGACCACGTGGACCGGTATCCCCGCAGCGCGCAACGCTTCCGCCTCTTCCCCGCCCCGGCCGAACAGGAACGGATCGCCCCCCTTCAGCCTGACGACCAGGTTCCCCTCGCCGGCTTTGTCCACGAGTATCTGGTTGATCTCGTCCTGTTCTGCCTTGTGGTGAGAACCACGTTTGCCAACGTCGATCAGCTCCACGTCATCCCGCGCTGATTCGAGCAGCTCCATGCCGATGAGCGAGTCGTGCACGATGACGTCCGCCTCAGCGATCAGCCGCATCCCCTTGACGGTAATGAGCTCGACATCGCCGGGCCCTGCCCCAACCAGGTAAACTTCGCCTTTGACCATCATTTCACCATCTCCCAACCGAACATCAGTTCCTTCGTCAGAGCGTCCAGGCCGTCGGTCAGACGGTCAAGCTCGATCGAACGGTCCAGGCGGAACGAGGTCGTGCCATCATCATCCAGCACGATGGCGCGGACCCGGAGCATGTCCTTCGATTTGGTGGCCCAGATGCCTATCGGGACCGAGCAGCCGCCTCCCAACGCTTTCATCACGTACCTCTCCGCCTCGACGCATATCCGAGTTTCATTGTCGTCGAACGCTGCCAGCATCTTGGCGTACGGGGAGCCTGCCTTGCAGACGATGGCGATCGCCCCCTGTCCTACGGCGGGAACGAACTGCTCCGGGTCCAGTACGTACATCTGACAATCCAGGTTCAGCCTCTCGATACCGGCCCGGGCGATGATTATGCCGTCGTAGGACCCGTCATCCATCTTGCCGACACGGGTCGGCACATTGCCCCTCAGGTCCTTGACCACCAGGTCCGGGCGCAGGTTCAGCAGGAGGCAACGCCGCCTGACGCTTGACGTGCCGATGACCGAGCCCGGTCTCATCATATCGATGGATCTTGTGGATACGAGCACGTCCTCCACCGGCCCGCGGGGCAGTATCGCGGCGATCTCCGTGCCTTCGGTCGGCACCACCGGCATGTCCTTGAGGCTGTTCACGGCCACGTCGATCTCGCCGGAAAGGATCTTGTTGTCAAGTTCCTTGACGAAGGCGCCGAACCCGCCCAGCGAGGCGAGCGGCTGGTCATGCACTCGGTCTCCCACCGTGGAAACGATCTTCAGTTCGACCATCTCGTTCGGATACTTTTCCGTCATCCGCTGCAGGACCATGTTCGACTGGGCCAGTGCCAGCCGGCTGCCCCTGGTCCCCAGTATCATCTGGTCACCTCCCCCAGTGAAATGGCGAAGGCGTTGACGGTGTCGTCCACGTCCGCCTCGGTATGGGCCGTCGAAAGGAAGTTGGTCTCGAACTGCGAAGGAGGCAGATAGACGCCGTTCTCCAGCATCTTGTGGAACACCTTCATGAACAGAACGGTGTCGCTCCGTTTGGCGTCCTGGTAGTCGTTCAATTCTCCGGTGGTGAAGAACACCTGGAACATCGAACCGAGGCCCACCACGCGGTAGCGCACATGGAACTCGTTGAGGATCGCCCCCAGTCCCTGACGCATCCGTTCTCCGTTGGAGTCGAGCGATTCGTGCCCGATGCTGGCAAGTTGTTTCACCGTCTCGATCCCGGCCGTCAACGACATCGGGTTGCCGCTGAAGGTCCCCGCCTGGTAGACCTTCCCGGAAGGCGACACCTTGCTCATGATCTCCTTCGAGGCGCCGTAGATGCCTATCGGCATGCCGCCCCCAGCTATCTTCCCCAGCGTGGTGATGTCCGGCGTGACGTGATAGTATTCCTGGGCCCCGCCCATGGCCAGCCGGAAACCGGTGATGACCTCGTCGAATATCAGGAGGACATCCTCGGCGGTGGCGATCTCCCGGAGATGCTTCAGATACCCGTCCTTCGGCAGGATAGGTCCGGCGTTTCCGATGACCGGCTCCAAGATCATTGCCGCCACCTCCCCCTTGTTCTCCCTGATCGACCGGACAACTGCATCAGGGTCATTGTACGGAACGATCAGTGTGTTCCTAGTCACCTCTTCCGGTACACCGGCAGAATCAGGTGCCGAGTGGGTGGTGGCTCCGGAACCGGCCTTCACCAGGACCGCGTCGTGCGAACCGTGGAACGCCCCTTCCACCTTGATGATCTTCTTTCGTCCGGTGAACCCGCGGGCCAACCTGATAGCGTGCATGGTAGCTTCCGTTCCAGAGTTCACGAAACGCATCATCTCCATGGACGGGTAATAATGGTTGATCAGCTTGGCATACTCGACCTCCATTGCGATGGGAGCGCCGTAGAGCGTTCCCAGGTCC
>JBEKDM010000020.1:0-24167 GCA_050014375.1 Methanomassiliicoccales archaeon
GCCCAGTACTGCCCTTGCAACCGCCGATGACGTTCGAGCAGATCACAAAGAACCTCGAGGTATCGAAGCCTTTGCCCGGCCCGATGGCATTGTCCCACCAGCCGGGGCGTTGATCCCCTTCATGGTACCCAGCGGCGTGGGCATCGCCGGAGAGGGCGTGGCAGATCAGGATGGCATTGTTCTTTTCCTTGTTCAGCTTGCCATACGTCTCATAGGCGATACGATATGAGGAAAGTGTTTGGCCGGATTCGAGAGAAAGCGGTTTGATCAGATCCGCATACTGCGTCTCGACGATGCCCACCGACCCGTCCGAACTCTTCATACTCCCCTCAACGCCTGGTCCAGGTCCGCGATGATATCCTCAATGTCCTCGATGCCGATCGCCAGCCGAATGTAGTCTTCCGTGACACCGGTGGTCCTCTGCTCCTCGGGGTTCAATTGCTGGTGTGTGGTCGTGGCTGGATGGATTATCAGGCTCTTGGTGTCGCCGATGTTGGCCACATGGGAGAACAGTTTGACACTGTTGATGACCTTCTCCCCGGCCTCCTTACCTCCCTTGACGCCGAACCCGACAAGCGGACCAAAGCCTCCATGGAGGTACTTCTTGGCGGTCTCATGGCTGACATGGTTGGGCAATCCCGGATAGTTGACCCATGCCACCTTCGGATGGTCCTTGAGGAACTTGGCGACGGCTAGAGCGTTCTCCGAGTGTCTCTGGACACGTAGATGAAGTGTCTCTAAACCCTGAATGAACAGCCAGGAATTGAATGGCGAGATCGCTGCGCCAGTATCTCTGAGCAGTTTCACCCGGATGTTGAAGGCCAGGGCGACGTTCCCCAAACCGGGGAAGTTTCCGAACGTGTCCCAATACTTCAAGCCGTGGTAGCTGGGGTCCGGTTCGGTGAAGTCGGGGAACTTACCATTGTCCCACCGGAACTTGCCGGAATCGATGATTATCCCACCGATGGAGTTGCCGTGCCCTCCGATGTATTTGGTGGCGGAATGGACGACGATGTCGGCACCGTGGTCGATCGGTCTTACCAGACCGATACCGGTAGTGTTGTCGACAACGAGCGGAATGCCTTTCTTGTGGGCGATGTCGGCGATGGCTTCGAAGTCAGGGATGTCCAGTTTCGGGTTGCCCACAGATTCCAAATAGATGGCGCGGGTCTTGTTCGTGATCGCCTCCTCAATGGCAGAAATGTCGGTGGACTTGACGAACTTGACCTTCCTTCCCAAATGCGGGAAAGTATAGTTGAACAGTTCGTAGGTCCCTCCGTACAGGTTGTCCGCGGACACGATCTCGTCCCCCGGGCGGGTGATCGCCAAGAGCGAATAGGTGATGGCAGCCTGTCCCGATGCCACCCCGAGACCAGCAGTGCCCCCTTCGATCGCCGCCACTCTCTGTTCGAAAACATCGGTCGTCGGGTTCATCAGCCGGGTGTAGATATTGCCCAGTTCCTTTAACCCGAACAGGTTGGCCGCATGATCGGTCGACTTGAACACGTAGGAGGTCGTCTGGTAGATCGGCACTGCCCTCGACGTGGTTGCCGGGTCTCCTGCTTGCGGTTGACCGGCATGCACCGCTAATGTTCCGAATCCTGGTTTCTTTTCCGTCAGATCGCTCACATCCTTCTTGGCTTCCTTTTCGTTCGTTCCTTGGTTCTTTGCTCTCGATCCAATCTCATTTTCCTTTTTTCTTGGCCACATGGATTCACTATCGTTAAGTCAATGAACATGGATTTCACTAGTAATATTTGAATATTTTCCATGAAACGATAAGGGTTAGGTCCTATCAATTAATATTTGTTGCATTATAATTAATGTTTGCTAATGCTATATCCAGATATTGAATAGTACATTAATTATTCACCCCTTCATGTTGAATTATAAAGTCTTCGATGAATATTCTTTTAGTAATATATTGAGTAATTACCGATAAAGTCCTCAGGAAAAAATGCAGGAAATAAAAATCGAAGATCGATGTTTTGGGATAACGAGACAAGATAAATCCCTCTCATGACTTCGAAGGCAGTATCTTGGATTTGGATCGTTATCTGGCAAAGGGAAAATCACTTGTATCCGTTGTTAATTTTATGTCTATGAAAGAATCTAATATGATCTTAAAATATTCTTTTATGACTATACGTAACAATAGTTAATATATATCTCGACCCCTTCTGATATTTCATGCCATTAGAGCAGTTTGATGTCATGATATATGATATGCCTGGAGAGCTCGCGATCTTCGCGGACGTCGGTCATGTCTAGAAGTGAAGATTATTGAAGATTGTACAAAGCCGAAAATAACGATTGACCAAAGGAACGATAGCAATGAAGCGGACCTATGAGGAAATAAATTCCAAAATTGCGAAAGGCGAGGCCGTAGTGATGACCGCAGAGGAGGTCATCGACCTGGTTCAAAAAGAGGGAGTGGAAAAGGCTGCCAAAGAGGTGGACGTTGTCACGACCGGAACCTTCGGGGCCATGTGCTCGTCTGGAGCGTTCCTGAACTTTGGGCATGCTGAACCACCTATCAAGATGCAAAAGGTGTGGCTAAACGACGTTCCGGCATACACTGGCCTGGCAGCGGTCGACGCATACATCGGGGCTACCGAGATAAGGGACAACGGAGACCTCAGTTACGGCGGCGCCCATATCATCGAAGAACTGGTCTCTGGGAAATCGGTCAAGTTGAGGGCTACCGCGTACGGAACCGATTGTTATCCGCGCCGAGAGATCGAAACCCACATTTCACTCAAGACGATCAATCAAGCGTACCTGTTCAACCCGCGTAATATGTACCAGAACTATGCCGTGGCGACCAACTCTTCCGATAAGACTCTCTATACGTACATGGGGAAACTGCTTCCTCGCAACGGGAACGCCACATTCAGCAGCGCAGGTCAGCTATCCCCGCTCCTGAAAGACCCGAACCTGCGCACCATTGGCATAGGCACCAGGATATTCCTCGGTGGTGGCAAGGGATACGTTTCCTGGGAAGGGACGCAGTTCAAGACCAACGTACCGACGAAGAACGGCGTTCCAACGATGGCGGCAAGGGCGTTGGCGGTCATTGGAGACCTACGCGGTATGTCCCCGGAATACCTTCGGGCGCTGTATTTCACCAAGTATGGAGTCTCACTTGGTGTCGGAATAGGTGTGCCCATACCGATACTGGACGATTCGCTCATGAGATCAGTATCAATAACCGACGAGGAGATCTTCGCACCAGTCTTGGACTATGGTGTTCAATCTCGGGACAGGAGGTCGCTCAAGGAAGTCAGCTACAAGGAGCTGAGGGGCGGGTCCATCTCCATCAAAGGAAAGGATGTCAGGACCTCGTCACTTTCCAGCTACAGAAAGGCCCGAGAAATCGCCGTCACACTGAGGGACTGGATACGGAAGGGCGAGTTCCTCCTTACCCAGCCGGTAGAGATGATGCCCGATGAGAGAACCCAGAAGACGCTGGACGCACATGCAAACTGGGAGTTGGTATGATGGTCGGGAGAAAATTCCTGCTCACATTCGCTCCGGCGGTTGCCAACCAGCCAATAACCCAAGGCCTTTGGCGCAATTTTGATATCACGGTCAATATTCTGAAGGCAGACATTGACGAGAGTGGTGGAAGACTTGTCATCGAGATAGCCGGTGAGTCAAGCGAGATCTCCAAAGCCAACGAGTACCTTGCTGCCAATAAGGTTCGTGTTGAGGAGCTAAAGAACTATGTCCGAAGGGACACGAAGAAGTGCACTGATTGCGGGATGTGCGTGTCCATCTGTCCTGTGAAGGCATACGTAATGGATACATCCGATTATCATGTCATTTTCCATCTGGATAGATGCATCGCCTGCGGAACCTGCCTAGACGCCTGTCCCCCTGGAGCACTTTCAAGAGGGCGTTCATCCATCATGTCCATCTGAGCGTGCAGGAGGATCGTCCCGGACCTTTCTCCGGTCCGATTGAAATGTGACTGATAGGTCATCACAATAGGACGGAATCGACGGGGTACTCACCTTGTCAGACACGAATCTCAGAGCTTGGATCGGCCATGGCTGTGGAGCGGATGACCATACAGAAATGTATGATGAATTCCCATACATCTGGCTAGACAAAATGCCTAAGTTGCCCAAATAGTAGTGAGGACTGTTGATTATGGCTCAAATTATTATACGGGATTACTATTCATCAATCGTTAAGTACCCAATAGGAGACCTTGTACAATGAGCATGGCCTATTTCGACAACAGCGCGACCTCAAAAGTTGACCCGAGGGTCTTGGAAACGATGGTCCCTTATTTCCTGGAAAAATACGGGAATGCCTCCAGCCTGCACAGCCTCGGCCGGGAGGCAAACCTGGCAATGGAAAATGCGCGGGACCAAGTGGCCAAGGCGATCAACGCCCTCCCAAAGGATGTTATCTTCACGTCCGGGGGTACGGAGTCGGACAACATGGCGGTTCAGGGCTTCGCCTTTGCAAACAAGGGGAAAGGTAATCATATCGTGACCACAAAGATCGAGCACCACGCCATCCTGAATACGTGCCGGTTCCTGGAGAGCCAAGGATTCCGGGTCACCTATCTGCCGGTCGACGAGCTTGGGCTTGTTGATCTGGAAACGGTTAAGGAAGCAGTTACGGGGGAGACGATCCTGGTGTCGGTGATGACGGCGAATAACGAGATCGGGACGATCCAGCCGGTTCGGGAAATCGCCGAGATCGCCCAAGACAAGGGTGCAGTCATGCATACCGATGCAGTTCAATCGGTCACCAAGCTCACGACCGATGTGGTGAAAGACCATATTGACATGCTTTCCATGTCCGGTCACAAGTTCCACGGCCCCAAAGGTATCGGGGCCCTTTATCTCAAAAAGGGCCTGAAGATCCGTCCTTTGGTGTATGGTGGCGGGCATGAGCAAGGGCTTCGTTCATCGACCGAGAATGTCCCGGGCATCGTCGGCATCGGAAAGGCCATAGAGATCGGTACCAAAGAGATGCCGCAGAACGTCGAAAAGATGATTGTGCTCAGGGACAAGCTCATCGAGAGGACGCTTGCACTTACATCAGATTCCTTCCTCAATGGCCATCCCACAAGAAGGCTGTGCAATAATGCCAATTTCAGATTCGACTATATAGATGGAGAATCCCTCCTTCTTAACCTGGACCAATTGGGGATATGCGCGTCCACCGGTTCGGCGTGCTCGTCGAAATCCCTGGAGCCTTCCCATGTCCTGTCGGCGCTCGGCCTCAGACCAGAGAAGACCAACGGATCATTGCGCTTGAGCCTCTGCAAGTTCAACACGATGGAGGAGGTGGACCATTTCATAGGTGTCCTTCCGGGTGTGATCGAGCGGCTGAGAATGATGTCCCCGATGGGTCCAAACAGAAGGTGTTAGACATGAGATACACGCAGAAAGTGATGGATCATTTCATGAACCCTCGCAACGTGGGTGAGATACCGGACGCCGATGGCCTGGGCATCGTTGGGAACCCTGCGGATGGGGATGTGGTGCATATCTACATCAAGGTCAAGGATGACGTCCTCTCCGAGGTCACCTTCAAGACCATGGGATGTGCCGCGGCCATTGCGACCTCGAGCAAGGTCACCGAGCTGGCCAAAGGGATGACTCTGAAACAGGCGCTTGAGCTGTCAAGACAGAACGTTGCCGATGCACTGGACGGGCTACCACCAGGGAAAATGGAATGTTCCAATCTGGGTGCGGATGCGTTGCACCAAGCCATCCGTGAATACCTCATCAAGAGCGGCCGAGAGTCAGAAGCACCTCCTGCCCTGAAGGATCATGGTAAGGATGATAGCTGAGGCTCATTTACAGATCATATGTTGATCGAACCCGAGAATACATCACATGGGAATTCAATAAAACATGACGGCCAGAATGACATTTAGTATAATCCAGCATATCCAATGGTCAGAAACAATTATATCTCAAGTAGTGTTCCCTGTTCGTACAACGGGCTGGTAGATCAGCGGAAGATCGCCGCCTTCGCAAGGCGGAAGCCGGGGGTTCGAATCCCCCCCAGTCCACCATTTTCCTGGCTAACTGCGATTCCTCCCTTTTTCGGGAGAAACACACTGGCCTGATATGCGGCATAGAGGTCTTCTGCAGCGCTCATATCCTCGAAATCTAGCCCGAGATACTTCATTGTCGTCCTTGTGTCGGCATGACCGAATTTCCTTGCTATCAGCTCTATCGGTACTTTTGCCCGGTACATCATTCGACCGCAGGTCCTTCTTAGATCGTGGTTCGAGAAATGGGATGTGGTAAGGATTACGACTCAATAGCCTCTTTGAAACCAGAAGATATTTACAAATAATTTGACTGTCCTCAACAAATTCGCCATCCATTAGGGGTGATCATTAGCCTTTCTTTTTTGAGGGCGCTTTTCAAGGGTTTTTATAAAAACCGTTAACCATCCACCTAATAGTAATGCGCTTATTGCAATTTTATAGTATGAATAAATGTGGTATATCCATCAACAAATGCCATAATCCCTACTGAGGTCCAGTCAAACGCGGTATGTTCGTATCAATCAAGGTCATTTCATAAACTGGAGAATAGGCTGAAGCACAATAACCTGCAATCACTGCCCTAATCAAGATTCCGTTGTATATCCACCATTCATAATGTCCCATATGAAATGCGTAGACGAAATAATGCTCGGTGCTGATCGTTCCCCATTTGGTATCAATCGTCTCATTTCCCAGCGGTGTTATGGACAAATATGGACCGTTATAATATAAATCTGGTATCATTGCGAAAAATGTGTGTTCTTTGGAGATATTTTCTTCGATTTCGTTATTCCTGGGAGTTATATAACTATAATTTAGGAGCTCTCCGTTGACACTTAGGATTTCATAAGATTCATTGAATCTATTATTATAGTCATAGTTGATAATTATTTTGTTATTATCAACACCAATCAATTCGCCACAGGTGCAATTCTAATTCAAAAAATATCCAACCTCGACCGGGTAGTCATTGTGCTTTTCCTGCTTCCCCGAAAGAATAATCATTGTCCCAGCGATGACCACGATCATGAATATGATCAATGCCGACGCAATAATTTGTTTTCTTCTCATCTTCCCATCTCTTTGATTTACAAGATATTAAGATTATCCACTCATTGAATGATGTCAAAGAATGAAAAAGGGTTGCGGGGCTTCTCACCCTATCTTTCTAGCTTCCGAACGATTGCTTTGATTCGGAAATAGACAATGAATCCATATGAATCAAATACCTCGTTAATAGACACAATATGGATACCGTCGGGCCTGCCCGGGTCAGAACTTAACATAATACTTAGAGAACCTAGGGAACCTATTCACCAAGAACAACACCAGAAGCCCAAAGAAGAGGAAGAGTTGTTGATCGAGGAGAGCGAGGAAAAAAAGAAGACTTACTATGATGTAATCATCACCGTCGTAATAATTGCAACATTTTTTCTTATTTGGTGGCTTTCGACCCTATAGATCAAAACCATCCAAACTCCTAATCAATTTCTGATATGCACCGATGGTTGTGCCAATTATTGTCTTGGAAAAAAAGAAAAGTAAAGTGTTTTGATTATCTCTCAAACCCACGGCGGGGCTTTTCCCGAATTAGGGAGGAATCAGTAGTTTTCCAGTCAGTTTGGTGGAGGGTAACCCCCCAGTCCACCATTAATAATATCCAGACAAATATTCTTTCGAACCCATCAAAGCCTTTTCTGATTATCCTGGAAATTCGGTTCTGAGAGGACGAACCTCATGTCCTCGAGTCTTTCCAAAAACTCATCCAGGGCATGGTTAGTTGAAATTAACTTCTTGTTGAGGGTTTCTTTCCATTCCCCGCATGCTGGCCAGACAGAATCATTTATGGACGTCTTATCTCGAATAGCATGGTCTTCTCTCCTCGTCTTGGTTGGCGCTGATACAGTGGCGAGATGACACATTCAAGCATGTTATCCGATTCCCACATCTTCTGTTTGAAAAAAAGTAAAGGTCGGGGCTCACGCCCCTTTTTTCCCCTGCCTCGCCATGATTACTTCTTCTTCAAGAAGCGGAAGTAGATCACGACTAGCGCCAGTACCACGACCACCACAATGACGATCAGCACCAGCCCGCCGCTGTTCGAGGACGGCGACGATGATGAGGACGACGAAGACGACGAACCTGCAGTGATGCTGCCGGTGGCCGTCGCCGATCCCTTCCCGGCGCTGTTGCTGGAGACGACCCAGTAATAGTAGCTCGTGCCGTTGACCGCCGTCCCGTCAAGGTAGGTGAGGGCCGAGGCCCCGACGGTCGTCAGGGCCGTCGAGGGCATGGAGTTCGTGGTGGATCGGTAGATCAGCACGCTGGTCGCGGACCCGCCGCTCGACGGAGAGGTCCAGGTGACTGTGATGCCGTTCGTGCCGGCTGTCGCCGTGGCCGATGCCACTGGCCCGGGCGCCGTCGTCCCGCCGCTGCTTGGCGTCACAGTGCCGGTTGAGGCGATGATGGCCCCGTAAGTGTCGGTCGTGCTCCCGACCGTCCCCTGCCACGCCACATACAGCTGGTTCCCGGAGTTGATGGCGATGCTCGGCGTAACGCCCGTGGCCAGCTGTGTAGTTGTCCAGGTCGAACCGGATCTGCTGGTCACATTGACGTAGTAGGTCATGGCAGTTGGCCCATTGTAGCTGATGATCGGGTTGTTGCTCGAGTCAACCACGATACCAGGAACTGTCGCAATGGCACCAATGTACAATTCTGCAGTGACCAATCTCGAGGCCCAGGAACCTCCTTCGTTCGAGATGTAACCGACCGCCACCTGGCCATGGATGGTGGCGATGTGCGCCTTGTTGTTATGGTCCAGGCACATCACGATTCCGCTGATGCCGAAATAGGAGTCAGCGATCTCCGCCGTCCAGTTCCCGCTGCTCTGTGAAAGGTAGAGTACGCCGCTCATCGTTCCGTAGGCCTCGCAGGCCATATGGAGGTTGTTTGACGAATCGATCGCCAGGGCCGGGTAGTTGGTCGACGCGGTGGCGCCGAAGGTGACCGTCCCGTTCGTCCAGGAACCGGCAGAGTTGTTGGCCAGCCGGATGGTTCCGGAATTATGGGGCACGAAGGCGATGTCGACATGGTTGTTGTGGTCCACGACCAGCGAGACCTGCTTCTCGTATCCATTGCTGGAGGTATAGATAGTGGCGTTGTACCAGCTGCCTCCGCTGTTGGTCGCATAGATCAGATTGTTCCCATTGACATAGGTTACATGGCAGTACCCTTGCGAGTCCAATGCAAGCTTGGGCGCAACTATCGAGGCGGTGTCTATTATATAGGGCGTCGACCAGGAGCCAGAGACGTCGTTGACGTATTTGACGCTGATGGGGTCGTTACCGTCAATATAGACGATGTGGACCTTGCCGTTGGTGTCGATGGCCATGGAAGTATATTCGAAACTTCCCGGAGAAATATAGGTCGCGGTCCAGCCTGATGGTACCCCGGCGGCGTTATCCGCCAGTGGAACGACCAGCATGGTCAACATGATAGCTATTATCGCCATTGTCAAATATTTCGTGATCCTGAGCATGATTATTCTTTCTCCTCCCGTTTTTTAGGGCTGACGGCCCGTAAGCATATCCTATTAGATAATATCCAGATAAATACCTGTGTGCCGTTCAAAAATAGGTATACAATTCTCAGAGATTGAATAAATATGGCACCTTTTAATATTTTAACTCAGTAATATTCCTCCATCACTCGCCGTCATCCTGCCCTAACTTTCCATCGTCGGGCACACTACGGAACTTTCTATGAATTTAATAGTATGGGCCCCAATCATGCACCTCCAGTTAGTGTAATAATTAAATAGATAATTGTCTTTTCACCGGATAATACTGCAACAGTATAATCCATTCACCGTACTATATAACCGCAATGGAATGCACATGAATCAAAATGAAAGGTATGACAAGATAGGCAACCTTGCCACGGCAATGCTGAACACCGTGCCGCGCCTCCAAAGAAGAGTGATCAGGAAGCATATGATGCTGGACGGGACCAATCTCGCCCTTCCAAAGATAGGCGTCTTATACACCCTAATGAAGGAAGGCCCGCTCCCGCTATATGTGATCGCCAAACGGCGTTCATATTCTCGCCAAAACCTTACCACGCTGACGGACCGCCTTGAGGCCGACGGTCTAGTGAGACGATGCCCCAGCATCAAAGACCGAAGGGTCATCAACCTGCAGATTACTGAAGCTGGTGAAAGATACATCACTGAAATCGGAGAGCAGATGAAAGGGGCCCTGGTCAAAGAGCTCGAGCTCATGGACGATGCGGACATCGAGGCCCTTCGTACTTCCTTCGAGACCATAGAGAGACTCTATCTAAAGATCGCCGAGGCTCAGAAGTAATAAGGCTGCATCCAGAATTAAATTCTAACATTTTAGGTGACAAAGATGACGGACGATATAAAGAAAGGATACGAATGGACAGTGCTCTCGGTCACCACGATCGGTGTGCTTATGGCGACGATGCAGAGCTCCGCCCTGCTCATCGCCCTGCCCGATATCATGGGTTCGCTCCACATGGGCTTGTTCACTGTCATGTGGGTTCTGCTTATCTACATGCTCATCACTACGGCGATGATCCCCCTGTTCGGCCGTCTGGCCGATATGTATGGGCGTAAGAACTTGTACGTCCTGGGGTTCGCGGTATTCACGTTCGGTTCGCTGTTGTGTGTCCTTTCCACCCCTGCAAACCAGGGTTATGACCTGATCGCCTTCCGTATCGTCCAAGGGATGGGCGGGGCGCTGATGATGGCAAACGGGACACCGATGGTCGCCGACGCCTTCAAGTCTCACCGCCTCGGTCTCGGCCTGGGCATCAATGGAATAGCAGCTGGTGCAGGTCTTGTACTAGGGCCTGTTGTCGGAGGAATACTCGCTCCGTATGGCTGGGAGTGGATATTCCTATATAACGTCCCTATCGGTATTTTCGGAACCATCTGGGCATACACCCGTCTTAAGGAGCCGGCCAACCTGCCCAAGAGCCCCGGCTTCGACTGGGCGGGGTGTGGCACGTTCCTGATCGGTATGACCTCCCTCCTTCTGGCCATCTCGCTATATGCGTTCCCCATGGGGCTTAGCTCGGAAACCATCTATGCCCTGTTCGCTATTGGCATAATCGGCATCTTGGCCTTCATATGGATTGAGCTGAAGGTGAAAACGCCGATGCTTGACCTGCACCTGTTCAAACATCCCGACTTCGCCATTGGCTGCACGAACGCTTTCCTTAACAGCTTGACCCGTGGGGCGTTCCTATTCCTTTTGATCTTCTTCCTGCAAGGCCCCTATGGCCAAGATCCCCTCACCGCAGGCCTTAGTATCATACCGCTGGGTCTTTGCTTTATCGTGGTCGGTCCGCTATCCGGCCGGGCGGCGGACAAGCGTGGGGTGCGCCTCCTGACTTGCGTCGGACTGGCGTTGTCGTCGCTTAGCCTGATAGCCTTCGTCTTCATTGACCACACCACGCTATTCTGGTGGCTCGTGGTCCTTATGTTGGTCGCTGGCATCGGTGGCAGCCTTTTCAATTCGCCAAACATGAAGTCGGTCATGAATGCGGCCCCCCCGCAGAGGCGTGGCATAGCGTCAGGCACCAGGATGATGCTTGTGAATGTGGGATCGATGATCAGTATGGCCATTGCCATGCCCATGGTGTTGACAGGGCTCTCCAACGAGGATATGGCAGCTTTATTCCTCTACGGCGGCGGCATAAGTTCATCGGCACTGAAGACGTTCGAGAACGGGCTGCACCAGGCATTCCTGCTCTTCTTCATGATCTCGCTGGTCGCCCTGGCCATCTCGCTCATCAAGATCAAGCCGGTCAAGACACCGGTGAAGCAGGAAGAGATAAACAGGCTAACGGAGTCCAACAAGGAGAGTGGCGTATGATCGCTTACAGTAGGATACTCATCACAACCGATGGAAGTGACAAGACTGGCCCTGCCATCTCATTTACCATGGGATTGGCCAAGGTCATGGGCGCCGAGGTCACAGCGATGTGCGTCATTGACGAGATGGATTATCAGGACATGATGAACGCCGCCATACCCGAGGCTGAATCAGTGTTGTACCAACAGAGTGCGACTGCAGTGGAATCGGTCGTAGTCCAGGGCAAGGCTGGAGGGGTAAATGTAAAGCCATTGGTCGTCAGCGGCATCCCCTCGAGTGAGATCATCCAAGCTTCCGTCGACTATGACCTGATCGTCATGGGGACAGCGGGGCGCACTGGAATATCACACCTATTGCTTGGGAGCGTGGCGGAGAAGGTCGTAAGGTTGGCGAATTCTCCAGTACTGGTCGTTCATAGCGGCGACCGCGTCAACGCTGACGGATTGATTGTGAAAAGACTTCTGATTCCAACTGATGGCAGCGAGAATACCAATCCCGCCATTGCCCAAGGTCTTGCACTGGCCAGAGTTTTTGGCGCAGAAGTAACAGCATTGAGCGTCGTCGACCAAGCGGCCGTGTCTCACCGGAAGTCGCACGAAGAAACCGAGCGAAGCCCATTCGAGGCATGCCGTGAAGCCACCGAAATGATCGCCAACGAGGGACGTGGCCTGGGCATAACAGTTAACCCCCTAATCCTCACTGGCACACCATCCGACGAGATCGTCAAAGCATCCGCCGATCACGACCTTGTCGTAATGGGAACGGTCGGCCGTACCGGACTAGCGCATATTCGGCTTGGAAGCGTGGCCGAGAGAACAGTCCGTCATGCTAAGTGCCCGGTCCTCGTTGTGAGAGCGAAAGAGGCGAAAACACCCAGATAAAGTGTTATGTGAAAGAAAGGGCCAAACCTATTCCCATATCTTCTTTAGTACTCAAATGGCTGGCCGCGCACGATCCCGCCCCCATTACATAATATTTTTGCCAATAAGACTTGATTTGCTTGCCCATGACGCGCCGTTCTGCATCATCGAAATATCTCTGGGAGGTCTTCAAGTCCGTGTGACGCAACTAAACGCTCATTTTCGGCAAGAGTGGCCAGTCGCAATTACACGTTATCGTCGTCAAGGTAGAACGAAGTCCTTGAGATGGAAATCTATCCAATCCTGATTTATGATCTGATTCCACTAAATACTTGGGCCATCTTCGACACGAATATAATTAGTCAAGACTTCTTCCAGAAAACGAGGGTTGAAATGTTGGAAAATATACTCCAGACGATCGGGAATACGCCCATAGTTCGAATCAACAAGCTAAATCCAAACAAGAATGTCAACATTTACGCCAAACTGGAAGGTTTTAACCCTACTGGAAGTATCAAGGACCGCATTGCTCTTGAGATGATTCAACAGGCTGAACGGGAGGGGCGATTGAAACCCGGAAAGACTATTATTGAACCAACATCTGGCAACACCGGTATTGCGCTGGCCATGATCGGAACAGTGTTGGGATATCCTGTCGAAATTGTCATGAGCGAAGCTGTTTCAGTCGAGAGAAGACAGATGATAAAAGCACTGGGAGGAGAGATCACCCTTACCGATGCTAAATCAGGTACCGATGGCGCCATTAGAAAAGCGCGGGAACTGGTACAACAGTTTCCAGACAAATATTTCATGCCAGACCAGTTCTCCAATAATTACAATCAAATTTGTCATTACCGTACCACAGGCGAAGAAATCTGGAGACAGACCTTCGGCAAGATCGACTATTTCGTTTCCTCGCTGGGAACATCCGGCACAATTATGGGCGTGGGAAGAGCATTAAAGGAGCATAACCCCAATATCAAACTCGTATGTGCCCACCCGGAAAAGGGACATTATATTCAGGGCCTTAAAAACATGGAGGAGGCTATCGTTCCATCCATATATGATCCCTCCATAATCGATATTACAATTATGGTTGAGACCGAAACCGCTTACGATATGGCACGGCAGATTGCCCGCAAAGAAGGTATTTTTGTGGGCATGAGCAGTGGCGCTGCCATGTTTGCCGCAGTAGAGACAGCCAAAAAGATAACTTCCGGCAATATTGTTGTTATCTTCCCTGACCGTGGTGAGAAGTATCTCAGCACCAAATTGTTCCAGGTTTAATCCTCTCCCGTCAAAGGCAAGAATATTCCCCAAATCATTCAAATCCTGCGTGAACTGCACAGAAAAGTCGCCCTTCTGGATCGCCTTACTTACCCATTCAGGATATCTTCCGAAGTAGCCTTGCTGCTAAAGAGCTTCTCCCATCCTTTCTCGCCGACCATCGACCGCACAAAGATGCAAAACTCGAATCGTTCCTCTGGGGATAGGAGAAGCCATGTTGAAGGTAACCTAAACCTCCTTCTGCAAGTCAGGGCTAGGGATACTGACATCAGCATTCTTCGCCTCGACCCATACTCATCTCCCTGTCTTCAAGAATGGGTCAAAAATCATATCGACCTGTGCGCCGTCCGTGTAAGAAATTGGCTAAGACTGAACCCCTGAGAACGCTGGGACTCCCCAGCCCTCGATGATAGTTACGGGTTTCCCATCGATTATTCAGGCACGTTGATATGCCCACCAGCTCGAAAATATCCCGTGATCTCGACCTTATTTTTATTATTGATGAGCTGATAATCAAAATCGCCTGATGTTCCATATATCTCACCATTCGTAGCGGCGACGAAGAATGTGCATGAAGGCATCAATAATATGAAAATATAGCACACTGCAAGGATGCGAGGTCTCTTCTCCGAAGTAGTTTTCTTTTAGATCCCCGTCATTATTTTCTTCTCTATTATGTAGATGCCTGCAATGATGGTCTCTGGGTCATTTCAGCTTCCTGCCGCAAGTTCCGCAGAATTGGGATCCATTCGTCTGCATGCCGCACCCGGGACAATATATTAACGTATCGCCCTGTTTACTGTTCCCCGGTACATTCGCCACCCCTTGTGAATATTGTTGAGGGTGCTGTTGTGGCTGAGGGTTCTTTTGGGTTGGTCCATGTGGAGTCCTTGGCTTTCGTATTAATATAAATGCCACCACCCCAACAACAGCAATGATGATGACGATAACTAACAATGGCAAGAGCCAAGATGGAAAGGCATTCCCAGATGCAGTTGTTGTTCCTGCAGCTGTACTGGGCGTTGCACTAACCGTATTCGGTTTCGCCCCTTCTCCAACGGAATTGACGGCGACTACTTTGTAGTAATAAGGTTGGTTATTCGTAACCGTCATGTCTGTATATGATGAAACATTGCCAACCGTTGTTAGAAGTGTTTCTGCACCGGAAGTTGTCCCCCTATATATCTTGTAATTTGTGATCGCAGAGCCACCATCGGATATTGGTGCACTCCAAGAAAGGCTTACCTGACCATTTCCTGGTGTCACCAGGAGATTCTGCGGAGCAGATGGGACCATGGTGGCTCCCATAATGGGAGTAACATTTACCTCGTTTGATTTTGGGCTCTCGCCATTGCTATTCACAGCACCGACCTGATAATAATATTTCAGACCATTGGTGACCGAGGCATCTATGTATGTTAGCTCATTGTTGACCGTCGTGAGGAGTGTTTCCCCGCCGGAAGTTGTCCCCCTGTATATCTTGTAATTCGTGATCGCAGAGCCACCATTTGATGCCGAGGCGCTCCAAGTTAGGCTTACCTGACCATTGCCTGCGGAGGCTTGTAAATTTTGTGGAGCGGTATTGGCCTCACTCGATGCGATAATGAACTTTCTCGGCGAGCTCCAATCAGTCACCAGACTATCGTTCCTCTCGCTCATCACCCTCCAGTAATAGGCACCCGGAGACAGCTCGGGCGTGGTGTAGGTGATGTTGTTTGTTGTAGTATCAATAATCAAACTGCCGAAAGTTGAGGAATTACTTAGTTGAATACGATAATAGTCAGCAAAGTGGACCGGTGTCTGCTGGTTGTCATCCGACCAGTCTGTCCACCTGAGTTGGGGTGTTGAAGATATGGTGATGGGGATTGTATTGATCGTGTTGGATGTGTTGAAAGGTTCCCAATAGCCGGAACCGGGGCTCCCATAGATGCACCGATCCAAATATGTTTGATAATCGATGGTACCTAAGCTGTTATTGGAGGTGGAGATAAAAGCTTCCCAAGAATTGTTGTCGACCCAACAAGCAGGAGTTTTTAGCACATTGAAGGACCTTATCTCTGAATACTGGGGAAACATGGCCAACACGTAGAAAACCCCGACTCGCCATTGAATGACATCAAGGTGTTCAACGAATACGAATTGGTTTAGATCTTGTTTTGATATAGTAAATGTGGCGTCATATAGAACAGCAGAATTCCCAGCGATATCACCCCAGACACCATATGAATAATTCGCTTCTAACCAATAATAATTTACAGTATCTCCCGGCGGAGGTACCGCCGCGGTCCAGCTGAAAGCGAGATAGTCGATTGCAACCACTTTGTTATTCTCAGGGGTTTGTAAAATCGGGGGGGTGGATGCCGAACACAAATTCGCGGTTCCCACCATGATCAAAGCTAGGGCGATCGCAATTAGAAATGCCCAGATCTTTTTCAACTTTGCACCTTCCTTTGCATTATTCTTACTCAATGGACCTCGGCCGTAAGACCATGGACACATTGAGGTGTTTGGAATGAAGAAGGCTGATTACCAGGTGTTGGTTGCGGTTGATAATAATTAGCTTGTTGCGGATTTTTCTGGACCGGATTTGAGTTCAGCCCCAATTGGGTTGCCCCACATTTTCCACAGAATCTCAAGCTTGGATCGATTTCTTCCCCACAATATCGACAATTAACCATTCTACTCACCTCATACCCAGTATCATCTTCCTTCAAATTCGTTAATCATTCAGATAGTTAGCGTGATACATTATATAGTTATCGTCGTATAAATTTAATATTAACAATATAACCGCTATCTTGTTTCAATCAGGAATATGATCGACAATCTGTTCAATTTCAAAACCCGATTCGCCAACAACTCCATTGGCCGCCTGGAGTTCTGTCCTTCTTAGGCCCAAATAATTTCCTGCCATCCCTTGGGAAATGATAGATCTTTGAGATCACAAGCGAGGTTCCCTCCGGAGGGGAGATGAGCATTTCGAAGATGTTAAGCTACATCAAACGACTATCGGTAGAAAAACGGAAAAAGGGATGCTGCAATCAATGAATCTCAAAGGAAAAGTCGTCGTCATCACGGGTGGTAATTCTGGTATTGGGAGAGCTACAGCACTTGTCTTCGCCCGCGAAGAGGCCAAGGTCGTTATCGCTGCGCGCAATGTCGAGCGCGGCAATCGTGTCCTGGACGAATTACACATCGCTGGTGCGGATGCGTTGTTTGTCCGAACAGATGTTTCGAAATCTTCACAAATTGAAGCGCTTGTGAATAAAACGGTCGAGACATTCGGCAGACTCGATTGCGCCGTCAACAATGCAGCTGGCCAGATCGGTGCCTGCTCTCTCACCGCCGATTTCAGCGAACAAGAATTCGATGAGACGATGGCGGTCGACCTCAAAGGAGTCTGGCTGGGGATGAAATTCCAAATCCGGCAAATGCTGCGTCAGAATCCGTCTGGCGGTGCAATAGTCAATGTCTCTTCAGTGAACGGCCTCGGAGGTGCACCGACAGCTTCGCTCTATTCTGCTGCAAAGGCAGGCATCCTTGGACTAACAAAATCCGCTGCTCTCGAATACATCCGTCATGGCATTCGTATCAATGCCATCGCTGCCGGCCCCTTCGATACTCCATTGCTCAACTTCAGCTTCGACCGCGAGGCCAATGGCGACCCTGACGTTCGAAAGTCCATCGAAGATGAGTACATAGAAACGATTCCCATCGGCCGTATCGGGAATCCCACCGAAGCTGCAGAGGTTATCGCATGGCTTTGCTCTGATGCTGCTTCTTATGTCATCGGCCACTCGATGATTGTTGATGGCGGTATGTCCGCGCCGTTCCGCTAATTATCGGGAACTTTCATTTCGCATTCCTCTCGATAACCTCACAATACTTAAAAAACAGATTATGGATTAATATCTAGACGAAATATTAATAACATTGAATTATTCCGCAATCCTCGGAGGGGCTTTTCCTGGATTAGGGAGGAGTTAGTCGTTATCTAGACGGTTTGCTCAAGCCCGGTTAGGTCGTTTTTAACGTATTCTCATACGCATCGAAGAACGACTTAAGGGTCCCGAGAGACACGTACGGCTGAGCCCTGATTCTCATCGAATCGACGATTGGACTCAACATTTCATGTAATTCCTCCGCCGAATCAGCCTCCAGTATGAGAAACCCACCGCGCTCGTCCGAGTAGATCCCGTGCTCCATCACTTTCCCCGATTGCAGGAGTTTGCTCAAATGGGCAAAGATCAACTTCTGCACCGGGACAGCGCTCAATGGATCAAAGACATCTCTAACTATCATTTCAACATGGAACTTCATAAAGACACCTAAGAATGACTCTGACCTTCGCCTATTTTTAGATAGCCTTCGGTCAATTAAATTAGAGTTGTTCCTTCGTAAACCTGAAAAAAAATGGAAAACAGGTAAACAGTTTAAATTATCTTTTCAGCCCTTGGTAGCGCCTTTCCGGATTAGGGGAATCGATCGTAATCATGCCACCACCGGAAAATTAGTGCAGGAAAGGGCGATTATTGACGTCCGGCTCGGCGATAATGGAAGCGACGAAGATCTTCGAAGCCTGCTGAATAGGGTCCAGTACCAAGGGACAGGCAGGATCAAGGAGCACCTGGCAACGATCAGCATCGATCCCTCGTCAAATGTCCTGACGGTGAACGTAAGGGATAAGATCTCCATCAGAATGCCCTTGAACCTGGTCAAGGCGATGCTCGCGAAACACGAGGAGCTCGAGCATATACGTTTAAAGAAAATGCAATGAGGCCAGCACCATTTGTTGAAAATTTACCAGACGCCTACTTTGACTTCATCCGATTATTCCTGGGGTTGTGCTCGACCTCGGCCATCCCGAGATTCTCCATGATCGGCGGGATGTAAGTGGCGAAACGGCCCCGCAGCCCTTTTTTCAGACCGTACCATCCGCCCATCGGGTTCTCCGCGGACCGGGGCCCAGGCCTCGACCGTCCCCTCCTCAGCCGGCTTCTGTTCGTCGGCGTTGCCAAGGGGCATCCAATCACCGTAAGATCTCAGCATTGTTTGCAGATCGTCCAGGCATCGCAGATGGTATCTGAGCTCGGTTTTGCCGACATTTACGACGATGGCCGGAGGTGTCAAACTTTCATCGCGATAAGCGGTGAACTCCGACTCTCCCGAAGGGGTCTTCAACATCCAAGGCCCGTCTTTGGTTCCTTTGCCCTGCTCGCCAGCCATGCGCTGAATTACGGACCGCCTTGGATATTATATTAACCGATTGCCGGAAATGACCAGGCTAATCAGCAGATCATGGGAATATGAAGACAGGATCTTCGAGCCTGGTTCTGGAATACCTGAATGGATATCAAATGAAAGATTTGATTTTCCGTTCAAGAAACCGCACCATCGACCCTCAAACAACATACTCATAAAACCCTCCGGAATTCATATGACATTATTCAAACTAATTCCAATCAAGAAGATACTTCTCGGCCAATTGTGACGGCTCGTTTGAAAAGATGATTCGAGCCCGATCCCTCACGGGCATCGGGCTAAAGGTCTCAGAGACCGTTTCTTCCGAGCCAGTCACTTATCTCGTCGGCCGTCCTCTGCCAACCCATTTCCACCATCAAAGTGTTTCCCTGCCCTTCCGCGATATAGGGCTCGGAACCGTAGAGCTTTGCCATCTCCCCGATCTCCTTGGGCTTGAAGAAGTAATCATTCCCGCCGCCGATGACCTGGACCGGTATCTTGTTCGGGTTGAGTCCGGTGTTACCGATCCCATTTCTCATTTCATTGACAGCTTTGTAGGATTCTGTTTGGAAATCCTTGTAATATTCATCGAAGAGTTTGTCCGGGAAATCCTTCCGGAAGAAAAGCTCTTTTGTCAAAGCCTTGTCCTTGATCATCAGGTCAGTGTTCCTGGTAAATAGGTATTTCATCCCCATTCCCTGGTGTTCGCTGGCCAGGCGGTCGAGTGATTCCTTCATACCGAAAGGTGGGCAGGACGCCAGGAGCACAGCCGCCTTCGCCGGGTATTTTTGGATGAACATCTGTGAGATCAGCCCGCCCATGGAATGACCTATGATGATCGGTTCCTTGGTCATCGTTTTTGAAATTTCCACGACATCCGCCAAATAATCTGATAAGCTGACGGCATTGAACTTCGGCACAACCTCGCTTTGCCCGTGACCCCTCAGGTCCAGGGCATGACACTCGAAACCTCTCGCCGCAAAGAAAGGTACGAATTTGTCCATCCAGAACCGTGACGATTGCCATGCACCGTGAACAAAGAGCAGTGGAAACGGATGCTTTTCAGTCAATTTCCCTACGGACGTATGTCCCAGTTTCATGTATTAAGTAACGAGACAGGAATATTAATACCTTAATGGTCAACAAATGACCAGTCATCTTTCGCAGACTCTTTCGGTCAGTAGGAGACTAAACCGTTTTTCCTCGTTGCCAGAGGATTCGAATTGTTCGTATCGGAAGGCAACGTCAATCGCTGCGGTCAAGTTCCCAATCGTACCGGACATAGCTGTTCCCCTTGAAGAAGTAGCCCTTGCCAGCGAACGAACCGTAGCCTTCGACGGCGGCGTTAAGCCCTTGCTTGAACTCATCTGGCAGCAGGTTCCAGCCATCCGCGATCTTCTTCGGGTAGCCTGGGTCGGCCCGGTCGTTCTTCCAATCGAATCGAATGTAGGAGTCGCCCTTGAAGAAGAAACACTTACCGGCGAAGGGACCGTTACCGTTCATGGCCGCGTCGAAGTCGCTGTCGAACCCATGTGGGAGCCCTGGCCAGTTCCCGGCGATCTTCTTCGGGCAGTCGGGATAGGCGCGATCGTTCCTCCAGTCGAACTTGACGTAGGAATCGCCCTTGAAGAAATAGCAATTGCCGGCGAAAGCCCCCTGTCCGTTCAGTGTCGCATTTAGGTCGGAACAAAATCCAGACGGCATCCCGGGCCAGTTCCCGGCGATCTTCTTTGGGTATCCAGCGACCGCCTTGTCGGCGGTCCAGTCGTACTTGATGTACGAGTCTTTCTTGAAAATATAGCAGTTTCCGGCAAATGGTCCGTCCCCATTCAAGATGGCGCCGAAGTCGCCCTCAAATCCTTTTGGCAATGCGTGCCAGTTTTCGGCGGTCTTCATGACCGTACCGATCTTCGCGTGTTGCCCGTCCTTAGCCCCCGAGCTTCCACCAGGTTCCCTCAGCATTTATTGTCCCCCTCAGAATCGATGGGTCCAGAAATAGGCTGTTTTCTATATGGCATTGTCGCAGCCCGCTCGAAGATCAGGTCCAAACCAAGACGGTGATTGCGAATCTCAAGTATGTGCGATCTTTGCCTCTTACCCGAATCGTCAATCGCAATGGTTCTCTACTGGTCCGTCATTGGGCAATTGGTGAGATCGTGACGGACAATGGCGAGCTGGGTATACTCAACTATGGCATTCCAAAGGTGGCCAAGAACCTGGTGGTAAGATACGCCCGTATCCCGGGAGTTCATGTCGTTGTTCGTCAAGACAGGTGCAAAGGTTGTGGGGCCTGTGTCAAGAAAGGCTTTTGCCGGTTTGGTGCTATCTCTGTCGTGGAAAAGCTCGCAACCATAGACGAGCGCAGGTGCCGGGGGTGCGCCAGATGCACGCATTTGTGTCCCCGGGATGCCATGGCCATCGAGGTCAGGCCGCACCCACTTGTCAAGAGTGCGCTCAGGCACATTGATAAAAGTGTCGAAAAGTTGCTGAAGTGAGTCCTGGTTCATTCATCTGGCAGAGTGTGGTCACGAACCTGTCGCCGATACATGCCCAGAGGCACGCCTACTGAGAACTTGGCTCCTTTGCCCTCTGTGTCCTCTTCGGTGATCGTCAGACCGGTTATCTCTAGGATCTCCTTGGAAAGGAACAGACCGAACCCGGTGTTCTTGCCGTGACCGGACTGGAACAGGTGCTCCCTTTCCTTGCTTGTTACGCCTCGTCCGTCGTCCTGGAAAACCAGAGATATCGAGCCGTCCTTTTCGGCGACCGAGATGTGCAGATGTTTCGCCCCATCGCTATGGCGTATGACGTTCTCGATCAGGTTGTAGACCACCTTCTCGAACATTGGATCGGCCCGGACCGACAGGTCTGTCTTTTCCTCAAGCACCTCCATGTCTCCAAGGGGCAGCTGTTTGACGGCCTTTTCGACTAAATGGTGGAGGTTCTGCCATTCCGGGGCCATCACCCCGATCTCCTGGTACTGCTTCATGAACTCCAACTGATTCTTCATAATGGCGATCGAGCGGGTCAACTTCACAAGGTGATCGGGGCTACACCGGTCCTTGTCCATCTCCATCAATGAGACGATCCCGGACACGACCATCAATTGGTTCGCCATGTCATGCCTGGTCACTCCGCTCAGCAGACCCAGTTTCTTGTTCGCCCTGCGCAACGCCTCCTCCGCTCCCTTCCTATCGGAAATGTCCAGTCCGACCGTGGCCAGGAGATTCGTTCCTATGGGGAACATGGAGGACATGTAGTATCTCCCATTCCATTGGAAATAGGTCTCGGACATTTCGCCATGTCCCGTGGCCATAACTTCCCTCGATTTCAAGATGAACTGGTCCATGTTCCGAAGGCCGAAGAGTTCTGAGACCTTCTTTCCGTACATGCTTTCCAATGGCTTGCCGAAGTATATCTGAGCGGCGCGGTTGTTGTCCCTTAGTATCCAGTCGACGATCTTACCTTCCTGGTCGTAGACCATTTCATAGATAGTGATGGTCTCGAATGTGTTGTCGTAAAGGCTTTTGAACTTTCTCTGGCTCTCCTTCAGGGCCAGCTCATCGTTCTTCTTGTCAGTCATGTCCCTGGTGATGCCAATGAGCCCGATCACTTTGCCCTCCGGATCCAGCATAGGCGCCTTGGTCGAAATGAACGTCCGCAACCTATCCCCTATCAGGGCGGTCGTGTCGAAGTTCCTAACCTCGCCCGCCCCCATCACCCCGAGGTCCTCCTCGCGGCATACCTTGGCTGCCTCCGGCCCAAAAAGGAAATCGTCGAACTTGCCGATCGCCTCAGAGGCGTTCACACCAGCCATCTTGGCTCCGCCTCGGTTCAGGATCATATACCTGCCGTCCACGTCCTTGACGAAGATGGCATCGTTTATGTTATCCACGATGGCGTTCAAAAGGGCATGGTGGCGGCCGATCTCCTCCTCAACCCGCATTGAATCGGTAATGTCAAAAAAGGTCCCGATGATCCTCGAAGGATTGCCTGCTTCCGACTCGGTCACCTCACCCCTGAGCTCGACCCACCTCCATCTGCCCTTGGGATCCCTGATCCGGATGCGGAATTCCATCTCTTTTCCGATGGGAAAGGCCGTGGTCATGCCCCTTATCATACGAAAATCGTCTGGATGCAGGAATGCTGATGCCTCCAGCTCAGACAATGGGCGTTCCACCACGGCATAGCCGAACCGGTTCAGCATGGATGAGAGCCCGAAAATCCCGGTCTCCTTTTCCCATTCGAAAAGGACCATGTTGGCCGCTTTGAGTGCATTCTGGATATGCTTTTCTTTCTCGGTCTGTATCTCTTCTGATCGCTGTCGTTCGATGACCTTTCGGACGGTATTTTCAACATCAACTGCAGACCTCCCATGCCCGTCGATCAGAAGATAGCTATCGACCCTGTTGACCACTGCCGTGATGATCGATTCATTGCTTTGATCGCTGCTCATAAGAATGAAAGGTACGCTCGGGTCCCGATATTTCATCGCCTGCAGCAGACCGGTTGCCCCTAATGTCCGCATCCTGTCATAGCAGACAACACATTGGTAAGTGTGGGAGTTGAACATTTCCAGAGCTTTGTCCGAATCCTCTGCAGTATTTATCACTAAATCCCTTGACCCTTTGGGGAAAAACTTATCGATCTCTGACGCTCCGGCAGAGTCGTGGATGTACAGGACCCGATTCATCGTCGCCTGCCCAACAGTTTAATCACTTGGTGACTAGAAGGCAAGTTACAATCCATGTCCAGTCTATATCCGTTTTTCGTCTTGGTTTCCAGAATCAGTTTTCGGTCAGCATGAGAGGTAACGGCCATATTCCTACGGTCTTCAGTTGACGGTCC
>JBEKDM010000021.1:0-23764 GCA_050014375.1 Methanomassiliicoccales archaeon
AACCCGAAATGATCGACGCAATTTGCCTAAAGCCAGATTCTTCGATGACGTCACTCTGATAACGGCTACTATCAACTGTCCATCCAATCCATCTCATTAATGCTAATCCGTAAGATTTGATCGACATAGCGACCGAATAAGCCGATCTTCGAATTTTGGGACAGGCTCATTAGATGCATTTCATACCGATGAATACTTTTAAAATTTCATCATAATGAATATTTTTTTATATTGTTCTGTTTATATCCTAAAAGGGGATATTTTCACTCATGAACCGGACAAAGAAAAGTTATCACTTAGGCATTCACACACTGCTTGTTGTTACATTAATATTAGCAATCATTATTCCGTCACTTACATTTGTCGCAGATGGTGCGACCGCAACTAAAACGAAAGCCCCAGCTCTCACCACGATCTCCACAATAAGATTTGCAGGGAGAACCTGGGATGTGAGCGGATATGATAACTTTGCGAACCTAGCCCAGCAGGTTTGGGTAGATTCCCACGGTTATCTGCATATGAAACTCTCGAACGTGAGCGGATCATGGAAGAATGTCGAGATTGTTTCCCGAGATGTCACGGGTTACGGTACCTACACATGGACCACCGACGGTCTCAAGAACATTGATAACCACATCGTCCTGGGAATGTTCGCGTATCTGGACAACTCGCACGAGGTGGACCAGGAATTATCAAGGTGGAACAATGCCAGCAAGCCCAATTTTGCCTATACCGTGCAACCGGACCCGGTTGTGCAGGGAGTAACGCAGGATTGGTTCGAACTTCCGACAACAACCCTAACGACCGTGTTCACGACAACATGGGCGCCTGATCATATTGCGTTCTCCACGACGGAGGGCGGTGCGGTCGTAGGGAAATTCACCTCGAATGTGGCTAGAGATGCCACTGGAGTACGTGCCATCATCAATCTGTGGCAATACGCTGGAGCACCGAGCGATGGAAAACCGGTGGAGATTGTCTTCAAGGACTTCAAATTCACTCCCATCACCGTGCCAAGCGCTCCCACTTCCTTAAAGGTCAGCCAGTCACTCGGAACAACGACCCTTACTTGGAACGCTCCCAGTTCCAATGGTGGCAGCCAGATAATCGCATACGAGATCTTCCGTGGAACCACTTCGAGAATATCTGGACAGGTGCTGATAGGGAGTTCGACAACGACCTCTTATAAGGACACCCAGGTAACCGTCGGCCACACATACTACTATTCGGTCAAGGCGGTCAACATCATCGGTGTCTCGGCCTCGAGCAACGTAGTTTCCGTCCTGGTCAGGGGGACCTAGTAAGGAGAATAACGATCTCAGGGTTCCGATCACATCGAACGGATCGAGGATGTTCAGCAGCGTCGATCGTCACCCCGCCGTCCAGGGACGCCGACCCACGTTTGACTCCTGAATCTCAGATCGCACCCGCCTTCATCAACGCCAAGACCGCGAAGGCAAGCAAAACCGCTGCAAGGTAAGCTGTAATGATTATCTTTGCCGGGTTCTTTTTCAGGTCCTTACTCTTTATGAGTTCCCGGGTGTGCAGACCACATGCGCACGCCAAATACAAGCCGAAGATCAAAAGGCACATGCCGCATGCCACCATTCCAAAGTTCAACGAAACCGCGATGATGGCTGCAATGCCGAGGGCCAGATTTGCAAAGCCAACCTCAATCTGGAACTCCGGTCGGTCCTGATGCCAACCCATTCGCACCTGGTCGGAGCGATAAAAGACAGAATGTCTGAGGAAACTTACAATGCCGACTAGACCTACCAGTGTGAAAGTGGCCGCGTATACTCCGTTCTTTGCGTTATCGATATAGAAATATATCGCCAGGAAGAGACCGATGGTAGAGATGACAATCGTGGATCTGGAAAGTAATGCTGCAGCTTTTGGAGAAGTACCAGGGGCATTCATATGTCAAGAAATAAAAAGCGGCGAATATAAAAAATGGTATATGATAGTCTTGAATACGATAATCATGATCAACTTTCTCTAAGCTTTTTGTCAATCTTTTCGGACAGGCATGGATTCTTGCCGATGCCCTTTCCATGCCTGTCTAGCGCTTTTCCATCCTTGATCACGATCTCCCCGTCGACAATCATCTTTATGGCGCCGATCAGCAGGTAAGCTTCCCGTCTCAGCTCCTCGGCCCTCACCTGTTTCATCTGATCGTCTTTAACAGGGTATTTCGTTCTTATGCTCTCCAACAAAAATGAATCATAGCAGAGAGTCTCACCTCGATCCAATTCCGGCGTGCAAAGATGGATTGTGGCTCCGTAACGCTCGTCCCCGTTCTCGACCACCTGGGCAACGATCTCTTCCCACGTTCCTTTGTAGGTATCGGGAAGCGCCGGATGGAGGTTAATGATGGTATATCTCCGGCAGGTCTCGGGGTCAAGGATAAGCATATAACCGGCCAAAGCTCCGAAATCCATCGGATACTTGGAGATCTGCTCCCGAATCGCCTTGCCATATGCGTCCCTCCAGGCGGGAAGGTCTTCTCTCTTCAATTCGGGCTCGAAAGTGTCCGAAGGAAATAGTATCACCGGTATGCCAGCTTCTTCTGCCATGCCGATAAGCTTCAACCGGAACTGGTTTCCTTTGACCTCCCGGTTGATGAAAACGAAGGAAATCTTGGCGTCGACGGACCCGTCCTTGATGTTGTCCAGCATGGTCTTGAACAGATTGAATGAGCCCGGACCCCTCGCCGTTGTGAACCAACCGATCCATTTCATGATGATTACCCTTTTCAACCGTAAGGTGTTTGATGGTTCGTCATCAAGTCTTCATATGCTATGATTATTTCGACAGGTCGGGGAAGGTCAAAGGTGGGAGAGAACAAGTCCGTTCCGAGCCATGATAAAACATGGCACGAGGGGCTAAAAAACGACATTCTAGGGCATTTATCGTCTTTTTCATGCATCTTCTTAAATCCTAGAACGATTTTGACCCTCTCAATAATTACGGGCTAAATTATTGCCCAGATGGTGATAGCAAGAGATGTATAGCATGGGTCCGTGGTCTGGAAAAATGATGAGCGACGAAGAGATTGAGGAACGATTCAAGAAAGGCGAAGAATGGGGCCTTCTGACATCCATCGATCTGAAAGACTGCGACCCTGAGAAGATCGGCAGCGGGGAGTACATTACTCAATTCTCAATCGATCTGTGTGAACACATTCATATGAAACGCTTCGGTGCACCGATCGTGGTCCGTTTCGGAGCCGATCCCCGTGTACAGGGGTACTCATTGGCCCAACTTATTGAGACCTCATTGATCTCCGGGCACTTTGCCGAGAATACCAATCGGGCGTTCATCGACGTTTTCAGTTGCAAGGAATATCCACCGAAGCATGTTGCAGAGTACTGCAAGAAGTACTTTGGCGCCAAGCAGGCCGAGTATTCTGTGTCGTTCAGGACCTAAATCTCCTTAAACCACGCTTCTTGAGCCCACATCACTTCACTGGTGCCGGAAACGGAACCTTTGTAGGGGGTATGAAAGGTGCTCATTTTTATCTTCCAATATTTTCTCATCAAGTATTCCATATTATCCTAAATGAGCCCAATTGTTCGAATTTCGGTGACTGGACATCGGAATCATTACATAATCCCGGGTGGAATAAATAACATTCACTCAGAGCGGCATAACTAAAGGCAAGATCAATATGGATTGGATAGACGATACGGTGGCGGTCGGGAATTGGATCGACGGTTTTTCAGCGAAACGACGTCGTTCCGAAGGAGTCGATCTCATCATCGATTCCCGGGTACTATTTACCCAGAGTTACTTCCCTTTCAGAAGATTGCCATTGGTCGACAAGTTGTTACATGTCCGGAACCATATGGTGTACGTTTCGCCCCTCAAACCCAGGGTCCTCATTTTTTGCAACCGGGGCCGAGACCGGTCATCGTTCGTCGCTATGCTTTATGCTAGCAAGAAATATGGGATGAGCTACCAGGAAGCGTATGAGCTAGTCAAATCCAAGCGTAAGTCGACCGTTTTTCATTGGGAGTGGGTAAAGGCTGTGGATAGGGAAAAATCGCATTGAATCTGTGATTTGACCCGCTAGAAATGTGAGATCACGTCCTCGTCCAATACATATCTAAGCCGGGGACCCACCATGTAGACCGGGGAGTATCCGAAGATGTCCTGTTGAATGATGTCGTAGATCGCGATGGAATAATACTTCTTTTTCAGTTCCTTCAGCCTCATTCCCTTCTCCACGCTTTCCGGCATCGCTACCAGGACCTCTAATTTTTTGAGAACTTGCTTGTTAAGATCGGCAATCCGGGTCTTGAGCAGGTTCACAGCCATCCATCTGCTCATTATTCCTTGGAAGTGTCTCATGATGATCAGCTGGCTGACCAAGACCAATAGGATCAAGCTAATATCGACGTTCGGGAACAAGTTCATATCCTCGAAGAAAGAGGGGAGAATGAAGCCTGGTAGCAGCATCGCTCCTATGACAAGGACACCAGCCACCATTATCAGCCCTATCATGGCCAAGACTATCACAAAATACGCTCTCTTGCCCTTGGACCGGGCCTCGTCGAATTTCTGTTTGAACGAGATGGCGATCTTGGTAATGCCCTGAGCCTGGGGCTCGATCAAGAGCATTAGAACATAGAAGAGGATGATGAAAGCGATCTGCACCACCATCAGTAGCACTGCCTGGCCCGCAATGACATGGACCAGGAAACCGAAGTATACGGCGAAGAACATCGCCAAACCAAATATTATGGAGAAGCTGAGGGACAGCGGGACGATACCTCCGAGCAGCACTGTCAGGCCTATCTCTATGGCCAGCTTCTTTTTCTTCAGTAACAGGCGCACCGCCAACCATTTTCGTTCCTTATCGATCACGGGCGCAATGTCCTTATCTTCCGGCCGAATCCTTTCCGTTGTCGTCGGAATGAGCATGATCAGAAAATTGTATGAATAGAGCAGTATCGCGATTATAAGCCATAGAACGAACACTGAGTTCTGCATGAAGATGAGGACAATGATCAAGGCAGTGAGGCCGAACGAAACCATATGACCGTATTTTTCATTGGACCGGGGCTCCTGCAGCTTCAAAAGCATCTCTTCCTCGCAGGATACCTCCGCAGCGACCTCCTGCCTGAATGCGGCCACACCTTCCCCCAAGTTCCCGGTGTTGCCGCATATTCTCATGGTTCGAGTCCCCGCGCTGATGACGATTGTAGCTTCTAGTATTCTAAAGATTTCGGCGACCGTTCCTAGAATGCGGGATTAGCCGACAATCCATCCAGCCGTTAGATATGTCATTTGCATTTGAGGCTAGAATAAGAACCAGAGGTCTTTGATGGATAAAAAGTGATGAATCAAAGATAAGATCATGGTATTTCAGAATGGCCAGGAACCAGGATATCATTTCTTTTTATGTTTTATCAGCGCATTGACATGGAACTCCACCCGAGCGCCCTCTTCTGTTTCCTCGATGGAGAAATTCCATTGATCCAAGGTCGCATGCACCTTCTTGAACATCTTCTTTAGTTCTATTGTCTTTATTTCCACCATATTAAGTTCATTCTTCTTCGGTTTCACTTTCTTGGGTTCAAGCCCATTTTCCGGTGCCACATTGATATGGGCGAGAACGTCCTCATCCAACATATATCGCAGCCGAAGCCCGAACAGGTAGATCCGAGAATAACCGAAGAGGTCCTGCTCGATAAGGTCGTATATCGCGATTGAATAAAACTTGCTTTTCGAATCCTCCAGAATGGCTTCCTTCTTTTCTCCTTCCGGTACCGACGCAAGTTCATCCAGCTTGGCGAGCACGTCATTATTGAAGTCCAACAACCGGTTCTTGAGCCGTTTCACAGCCATCCGTCGGCTAATAATGCCCTGGAAATGCCTCATGATTACAAGCTGGATAGCGAAGACCAGGATGATCATCGGAATGTCGATGGTGGAAAATAGATTCAAGTCCTGCCAGAGGGGTGGCAGAAGTAAACCGGGGAGTAGCATTGCCCCGAAAACAAGCACACCTGCCACGCAGATCAATACGATCATAGTCAATATGACGACGGAATAGGTCGCCTTCCCTTTGGCCCGGCCTGCCTTTAGCTTCTGCCTGAACAATCTTCCGATCTTGGTGATGCCTTGAGCCTGCGGCTTGATGATCGTCATCATGATGTAGAACAGAATGATCAGCGTTATCTGGATCACGATGAAGTTACTGGTCTCTGGGGCAATGATCTGATTAAAGAACCCGAAGTATACGGCGAAGAACATTCCCAATCCAAAAATAGTGATGAAGCTAAGCGAGAGAGGGAGGACTCCTCCCAGCAGCACGGTGAGCCCTATCTCGATGGCCAGTTTTCTTTTCTTCAGCAACAAGCGTAATGCGAACCACTTGCGCTCCTTGATTAGAATGGGCGCAACGTCCTTGTCATCCGGGCGGATACTTTCTATCGTCGTGGGGATGAAAAAGATGAGGTAATTGTACGAATAGAGCAATATCGCAATGATGAGCCAGAGGATGAACACTGAGTTCTGCCTAAATATTAGGAAGGCCATCAATAAAATTAGGACGATCGCGACCAAGTGTCCATACTTATCATTCGATGTGGGCGTCTCAAGCCTGCGGAGCATTCTCTCCTCGATAGCGATCTCCGTAGCGACCTCCTTCCTGAATGAGGCGAGATCCTCCCCAAGATTAGCTGGCTTGCCTAATAATCCCATGTTAAGAATCCTACGGTGAAAAAGATTGGAGCTTCTAGTATTCTAAAACTGTTGTTGCCAGCTGCTGGACGTCGATTCAATGAACTTTTGTCCATTTGTGTTAATGCAAAAAGATAATAAGACCGGGGCTCGAATGGTAAGTCGGTCTTACCTGATGGACAAGAAAGACAAGATGGCATCGGTCCTGCATCTGGTCGGTGGAAAACCAGAGAATGTCGAGAAGATCGTGGACGAGATAGACGAGTTCATGAACTCATTGAATGCCGAGTTAGAGGACTGGAAAGTGTCAATGGAGGAGTTCCAGGACGGGACTCGAATATTCGCACGATTCCAGGTATTGGTCAAAAAGTAGGTGTATTCCTTGGCAGAACGTAAGGAGAAAAAGCAAGAGGCACCCCCTGGTCCTGACGGAGAGATATCTCGCGATTTGATTTGTGCAGAGGAATGGAAAGACCCCGCAAGCAGAAAGGTGTTGACGGAATTTCACAAAGAAGGACTGCCAAAGGATCTGATCGGAGTGGAGGCGGACCTGGAGTCATTTGAAGGGTATTGGAAGAAGAAAGGGGGTTCAGTCAAGGTCAAGGGCGAGTATCACAAGGAGGGTGCCCCCTTCCTTGATCGTGACCCCGGGTGGGATATCAAAATGGAAGAGTCTGCGAACACTGCCGAGAATGAACCATCCGGACAAGAGGGGCCGGAGGAAAGGCCCAAAGAACAGGTTCCTGCCGAGCCGGTATCAGATTCGCCTGAGGGCCCGGCCCCAAAAGGCAGCATCCAACGGCCCATCGATCTCAGCATGATCGAGATGGCTAGCTACGCATTGTTTCGCGTCGCCTTCAGCAAAGGGGTGAGCATTCCCATCAAGCGTGAAGGCATGGTCGACATGGATGTCACGGTTAAGGGTAAAGAGATCACTATCAACACCAACCAGCTCTACTTTACAGTCCCTGAACTGAACGTATGGCACATTGTTTACCAGCACAAGGGCAGGCCAGTTCTTGAGCTCGGGCGAGGTGTGAAGAACGGAATGATGATCCACCGCATGGGGGCCATACGTCTCGGTTTGGAGATGTGGAACGGCTCCAGGAAAATGAACAAGATGAAACTCAAGCAGCTGAAGGAAGCTGAAAAGAAAGCGCATGAGGGATCAAAAGATGAATGAGGTCTCCGAGGTCGAACGACATGAGGCCCATCATGAGTTCTTCAGAGAAGTCCTGCAGGACATTCATAAGATCATGGAGACCGATTATCATCTCACCGATGTTTCCATCAAACCAGTTAGCGCGGAGGTGGCCCGGCTTTCCATTCCGGTAAAGATTGAAGGGACCGATAAGAACGGTGTTCGGGTCAAATACTTCGGCAAGATATTGGGCGGGACCGACAATATGACCGCTCGGGCCATCCAGCTGTTCAAGAACCTATACCTGCACATGAACTCCATGGCGCCTATGTTCCGAATCACCGATTCACCAGAGGAATTGGCAAAGCACCAGTATGAAATGATGAACGCCATAAACCAGCTGGGAATCCCAACGGCGACCCCCCGGGGCGTTTACCCTTTGAGGGCGAAATTGTGGTTGCTGGTATCCGACTTCCTGGAAGCTAAGTCCATAGAGGACGTCCCGGAGCTTACCGATGAGCACCTGGATACGGTATTCGGTTATCTTCGGAAGATGCACGAGAATGGGATCTACCATGGTGATATCAAGCCTGACAATCTCCTGTTCGGCGACAAGGTCTACGTCATCGATGTCGGGAACTTCATGGACGAGGCACCGCCCTCTCAGAAGCTGGCCTATGATCTCGCTTCGCAAATCTCCTCTTTCCTGGAATACAGGCCTGCGGGGGAGATCGTGGAGATAGCCAGAAAATACTACCCGTGCGAAGAGATGATGGCAGCGGCGAAATACCTGGACATGATCCAGAGACGCCCTGACATCATCCTTACGAGTGAAAATAAGGAAGAGTTGCTGCGCCTCATGAATTTGAAGATAAGGCGCAGATTATTCAGAAAGACAGGGAAAACCTGAGACGTCACTCCTTCTTGCGCTTAATCAGCGCAGTGGCATGAATCTCCACCCTGGTGCCTTCTTTTGTATCCTCGATGGAGAACTTCCATTGCTCCAATGTCGCTGACATGTCTTTGAACATCTTCTTGAGTTCCATGCTCTTTTCCGTCAATGCTTCTTTCAGGTCTGTTTCGGCCATTTCTTCACCTTCTGAGATTCGATTGGGAGCAAGCATTATAAAAAACTGGCCATAGGCGATCATAACCATAGGTCACTTGGCAAGGCTTTCAATATTCCGAAATAAGGACCGAAGGGGCCATACCAGATCAGAAGTTCGGTTGATGCCGAACTACCAAAGGTCGGGGTCAAGGTCTATTGATACGCGGTGACGAGGACCGGAATCGCCTCGACTCAACCAACAGGCTGGCCGAATTGATGAGAGCGAATGTAGTGCAATTCCCGTACCGGGTCGTCAAAGGGATGGGACTTTACTCCGGATAACTTCGATGAAGGGCTGGCAAAAAACCGGTCCTTCATTTTAGAAGGATGAATTAGGATCGAACATCTCATAACATTCCTCTGCGGTTCATGAACATCGGCAGGTCGGTGCGAACGATTATTAGTCTTGGAGCCAGTAGAATATACATGGCGGAGAAGAGCAATAGAAGCGTGGTCATCACTGGAGCCAGCGAAGGCATCGGTCGGGAGGTTGCTTTCCGTTTTTCGCGTGAGGGCTGGAACGTGGTCCTGACCTACCACAAGGACGAAGAGGAAGGCATTGATGCGAGATCCAAATGTGATGCCCTCGGAGCAAGATCGTCAATGCTCTTGCAGCTTGATGTTGCCGATGTATCCAGTATAAAACATGTGGTCAACGAGATCGAGCACAATATTGGCAAGATCAATGTCCTGGTCAACAATGCTGGAATAGATGTTTGGAAGCCTCTTCGGGAGCAGACGCCTGAGGAGGTGTCCAGGCAGGTCCGGACAAATCTGGAAGGTCTGATAATCATGACCCTTACCATGCTTCCTCTGGTCGAGGACACCATCATAAACCTGGGAAGCAGGACCGGCATCGAAGGCCACCCAGGGATAAGCGTATACAGCGCTACAAAGGCCGGGATCCGTGGGTTCACCCGCTCTCTCGCACAAGAGGAAAAAGGCATGAAGATATATACGGTCTATCCACGTGGCACCGCCACCCAAATGACTGGATACCATGGAGATCCGCCCGATAAGGTGGCCGATCTCATATTCGATGCCGCTGTTGGGCGTTATGACCTGCCCACCGGGTCGGACATACCCATTTGGGATCCGATGGGCGGCGTCTGATCCTGCCGGAAGCGATATGTCTTCAGACCGACGCCTCGCGCCAGAAGATCCGAGCCATTACCCAATAGTTCTATCTTCATCGCATTAACCTATTTTGAAGAAGCATTTCATAGCCACGGTCATATTTATTTTGCGCAATAGGTCATGTTCTGAAGTAAGCTCAGAAATAAAGTCCGAATCTCTACGCACTTCGTTGTTGTTGGCACAAAGGTCAATACCAAGGGTCACCAATCCCTTCAGAGAATCCATGGACAAGGTCTGCCCCCGCCGCAAGCTCAACTCCTTCGACGTGACCAATATCGTGGTCGGTTCGATCATAGGAGCAGACGTCTATGTGGCGACCGCCATCGGTGCCAGGCTGATCGGTCCATCCTCGATCCTGATATGGCTGCTAGCCGGGCTGATGGCGATGGTGATCGCGATATCGTTCGCCTATTGCGTCATGATGACCCCCAAGGCTGGCGGCCCCTATGCTTACGTGAAAGAAGTGTCCACACCCTTCGTCGGTTTCACGGTTGGCTGGAGCCTGCTGTTGGCAGAATGGTTCTCACTGGCGGTGTTCCCGGTGGCCTTCGCGCAATATTTCGTGGCGCTGATCCCCGGGTTGGACGCGTTGGAGCAGCTCTTGCTCAAGGCGGTATTCATTATCATCATTCTGTTCACCAACCTGCTCGGGGTGAAGGCTGCTGGAAAGATCAACGACGGTCTGACGCTGGCGAAGCTTGGTCCATTGCTGTTGATCATCATCGGTGGGCTCATCCTGATTGTCGCCCAGCCGTCGGTCGTCTTGGGTAACTTCACTCCGTTCACGACCGGCGGTGCGGCCGCTCTTGGACAGGCGCTCGTGCTGATCTTCTGGGCGTACGCCGGGTTCGAGCTATCGACGTTGCCTGCCGACGAGGTTGAGAACCCGGAAAGGACGATACCGAAGTCAATCGTCTTGGGCATGCTGATCGTCATCGCCTTCTACCTCCTGACCAACTTCGTGGTGATCGGGCTTGTGAACCAGGCAACGCTGTCATCCTCAGCCAGTCCATTGATCGACGCGACTTCAGCCATATTCAGCGGCAGCGGAGCGCTGGCTGCGATCGCGGTCGTTTTCGTTGGGGTGGGTGCTCTCATATCCATTACCGGTGCGGACGAATCAGGAACAATAGGGTCATCCCGGTTGGCATACGCGATGTCCTTGGACGGCCTACTTCCCAAGGCATTCCACAAGACCCGGGGCCCGTCGAACACGCCTTATCTCGGCCTGATCATACTTTGCATCACCGCCTTCGTGGCCTCGGCCTTCGGGGGCATCTCAGCGCTCATCAACTCATCCGTCTTCTTGCTGGCCTTCACCTATCTGGCAACTTGCATTTCGGCGATACGCCTTCAGGCGAAGCACAATGATGTCTCCAGGAAGTTGATAGGGCGTAAGGTCATCCCGATGGCTGGTGCCTTGTTCTCCATAGTGCTGCTCCTCCTGGTAGATCCATTCCAGATCGTGATTTCACTATGCCTTTTGGCCGTCGGTGTTCCGATTTACAAGTTCTTTTCACCGAAAGAGGAGTTGATAGATGCCAAAGCGGCATTCGTGTCCAGAGAAGCCCGGCTCCGCCGTGCCTGCCGCCAGGCGAAGACCTTCCTCGGCCTGCCTATCCACAAACTCAAGATATTTCGGTATGGCCAGACGGGTGAATGCAGCGCACTGACCTGCACCGATAAGACGGAGTGTCAAGAAGACGAATCGTGCAAACCGATCTGACATCAGATCGAATGCATAGTAAGAAGTCGCAGTCTATCAGGTTATGCTTCTTCTGATGATATCTAGGTTGCCAATTGGCAATGGGCTTCAACCGTTCCTCGAGTGTTCTTCTTCTTGCTACGGTGAGGCTAGGAATAATTTTGGAGCACGTATCATCATCCCAATCTGCGATGAACGGTCAAATGTAATCAACTGGTTTATCGGCGGTGTCATTAATGTCTAGAATGTCGATTAGCCTCAGGGGGAATCCGAGAGGTCATGGGCAAAGTGAAGGAAAAATGGTTCAAGCGCTTCGCCACCATATGGGCCGGCCAGGCAGCCTCCCTCGTGGGTAGCCAGCTGGTCCAGTTCGCCCTGGTCTGGTATTTGACCATCCAGACCGGCTCCGCGACCATCCTGGCGATCGCAAGCGTAGCCGCCATGCTGCCGCAGATACTTTTATCACCCATAGCTGGCGCCTACGTGGACCGGTGGAAACGTCGTCATGTGATGATAGCCGCCGACGCATTCATCGCAACGAGCACCTTCGTGCTGATCGTCCTTTTTGCGTTGGGCTATGCCCAGATATGGCACATTTTCGTCATTATGTTCGTCCGGTCCTGCTTCAGCGCATTCCATTGGCCTGCCAGCCAGGCAGCGACAGCAATGCTTGTTCCGGAAGAGCACCTGACCCGGGTGGCCGGAATGAACCAATCGCTGCAGGGGATCGCGAACATCCTGGCCCCGCCAATTGCTGCTGTTCTCATTGCATTCCTACCGATCGAGCAGGTGCTGGCGTTCGACATCATCACCGCCTTCCTCGCCATCCTGCCGCTCCTGGCCATACGGTTTCCGGAGCCGGTTCCAAAGATTGGGCCCCGTCAGAAGGTCGTGGCCGATCTAAAGGAGGCGTTCGCCTATCTAAGAGGGTGGCGCGGGGCATTAGCGCTGATGGCCATGTTCATGGTCATTAACATGTTGATATCCCCTGCCTTCAGCCTGTTGCCGATATTGGTGGTGCAATTCTTCCATGGTGGGGCATTCGATTACGCGTCCATGGAGGCGGTGGCCGGTATCGGCCTGATATCCGGAGGTATTCTCCTGAGCATTTGGGGAGGGACCAAGAAGAAGATCGTGACGATCATGGCAAGCACGATACTTGCCGGCATCGGAATATCTCTCATCGCCTTCGTGCCTCAGAATGGTTTCATTTTCGTTCTCGGGCTGCTCCTCTTCGTCGGCCTGATGCTACCCATCCTGAACGGGACAGTGATGGCGTTGCTGCAGGCATGTGTGCCCAAGGGAATGCAGGGGCGGGTCTTCGCCCTCATGGGAGCGTTGGCGATGGCAGCGGCGCCGATCGGTCTGGCGTTCGGCGGGCCGGTGGCCGACCTCATCGGTATCCAGCCATGGTTCCTGATTGCAGGGATCCCCACCGCGCTGATAGGCGTGACAGCATTTTTCCTTCCCAATGTCATGGGCATGGAGAACCCCGGTAGCCGACCAGAATATAAGGAAGAGGCGATGGAAGTCCCGGCGTCCCAAGATGTCGAGAGTTGATGCCTGGCTCCATTTTTCTAAGTATCAGCAGATCATCCGATCGTTCAGACTCATTGGATCAACCTTAGTTCCTTACCGATGGTAGAGAACTTCTCGATGGCAAAGTCGAGATCCTCCCTGGTCAGCGTGGCATTCATGATGGTTCTGATCCTTGCTTTGTCCCGCGCGACCATGGGGAAAACGATCGGCAAAGCGAACACCTGTTCTTCGAACAGCCTTTGGCTTAGCTTCTTGGCCAATACGGTGTCGCCCACCATGATGGGCGTGATCGGCGTCTCGCTCCGACCGATGTCAAAACCAAGCTGCTTCATCGCCTTCTTGAAATAGTTCGTGTTTTCCCAGAGCGAACGAACGTGCTCCGGTTCCTGTTCTAGAACATCAATGGCAGCGGTACAGGCAGCGGCCACCGCGGGCGGATGCGAACCGCTCAGGAGCCAGGTGCGGCTCTTGTTGAGCGCGAACCGGACCAGGTCCTCCGAACCGGAGATGTGGCCTCCGACCACCCCATAGGCCTTGGAGAAAGTGCCCATCTCAATATGCACCTGTTCATGATCGAGGTGATAATGGGAAACGATGCCACGCCCACCTTCCCCGAGAACCCCTTCGCCGTGGGCATCGTCCACGTACAACATTGCTCCGTGCTGTGCCGCCAGCTTCGCGATCTTGTCCAGCGGGGCAATGTCTCCGTCCATGGAGAAAACCCCGTCGGTGATCACCAGCATCCTCCGGTAGGCTGGATCGTGCTTTTCGATATCGTCCAGTTTCTTGGCCAGGTCCTCCGCGTCCCCATGCCGGTAGACCTCACGGTCGGCATACGACAGCCTCACACCGTCGATGATGCTGCCATGGTTCAGTTCATCACTGATGATGACGTCCCCCTTGCCTACCAGTTGAGGGATCAGGCCAGCGTTGGTGGCGAAACCGGTCTGGTAGACAAGTGATGCCGGAGCTCCTTTGAAGCGGGCTAGACGTCTTTCCAGTTCCAGATGGATGTCGAGCGTTCCGGCGATAGGTCTCACCGAGCCTGACCCGGCTCCATGAGTTTGTACAGCATGAATCGCCGCTTCCTTGAGCCGTGGGTGGTTGCTCAGTCCCAGGTAGTTGTTGGAACAGAACATGAGCACCTTTTTTCTGTCCACCATGCACCACGCGGTGCTCGGTCCTTCAAGTTCCCTTATCTTCCAGTCCAGGTCATTCTTCACCAGCTCTTGGTATTCTTCCCTCATGAACGATGTTGGGTTGCGCATTTTCAATCCTTCCGGTCCTATGATCCTAAAGTTGGTCCTTCCTCAATCTCTGTTCCAATCGTGTCAGCATGTCTTCCGTCATTCTTTCCAGGTCGTACTCCGGGCCCCATCCCCAGTCCCGCCTGGCCTCGGAATCGTCCAACGACATGGGCCAGGAATCGGCGATCTGCTGGCGAGAGTCCGGCCGATATTCGATCGAGAAGTCGGGGATGCGTTTGCGGATCGATCCTGCCAAATCCCCCGCCGAGAAGCTCATCCCGGCCAGGTTGTAAGCGTCATGTCTTCGGACGCAATCTGATGGTGACTCCATTATCCGTACCGCCGCGTTGATGCAATCGGGCATGTAGAGCATCGGCAGCACTGTGTCCTCCCTGACAAAGCACATGTAGTGCCCTTTCTGGATCGCCTCATAGAAAATGGCCACTGCATAGTCTGTGGTTCCGCCGCCCGGAGGCGTCTCCGAGCTTATGATCCCGGGATATCTGACACTGCGCGTGTCCAGTCCATATTTGAGATGGTAGTAGTTGCAGAGCAGCTCCCCGGCGACCTTGGTTATCCCATACATGGAGGTGGGTTGTAGGATGGTGTTCTGCGGGGTGTTGCTTCTCGGAGATGTGGGCCCGAACGCCGCTATAGAACTGGGCCAGAAGACCCGTTCGACATGGCTATCCAGGCAGGCATCGAGGACATTCTTGAGCGAGGTCATGTTTACCTCCCATGCTTCTTGTGGTCTCGCCTCGCCCACCGCTGATAGGATCGCTGCCAAATGGTATACCTGGCCTATCCCTTCCCGTTTCATTGTCTCTGAAACGGTCTGTCGGTCCATCAGGTCCAGTGTCAGGAATGGGCCGGAGTCTTCCATCTCCCTGGTCGGCCGCCTGATATGTCCGGTCGCGATCACGCCGTCCCGCCCGTACTGTCTCCTAAGTTCGGGTACCAGTTCCGATCCTATCTGACCGGTCGCCCCGGTTACCAGAATCCTGCCCGGCGATCTCGGTTCCGATGATGACATCGCATACCTCTCTGAGCATGGACCATTTAACCGTTCCGTCAGATCGGTGCTTCATCCAATGGATTTGCACAGCCTCAAACGTTCCAAGCTCCGGTGGCAACCTCGCTTACCTTGCCGCCGACGTTCACGATGATCTCATCTCTGGACATCCAGGCCTTCAGGTATATGGTCGAGGGTCTCCCGATCTCATAGCCTTGACCAACCTTAGCCTCTATGTTCTGTGAACCGGCATATGCGTTCTTGACCAGATAGGCGGCGAGGCAGCCGTTGCCGCTGCCCGTGGCGGGATCCTCGCTGATACCCTGCAGGATGGGGAACACCCTTACGCTGAACCGCTGACCAGCCTCCTGCCCCTCCGGGACGAACGCCAAAGGTATGGAATCAGCCCCACCAGCGTTAAGAGATCGAATGGCAGCGGTATTGACCAATATCCGTTTCAGGGCCACGAGGGAACGAAGCGGAACGATGACGAAAGGCAATCCGGTCGATACCTCTTCAACGGGCCACCGGTCATCGATGTCCTCATCCTCCAGGCCCAAGAAACCAGCTGCTTCTTCAGAACTGAACTTCCTGCCGAACATTGGAACCCTTTGTCTCATCCAGGCCAGTTTGGACCCATGGGTGAACGTGACCGGAATCTGGCCCACCTTCAGATTCAAAACGACCTTTTCAACCTTCTTTCTGATGAGCTTCTCTCGGATGAGGTAGGCGGTGCCCAACGTCGGATGTCCGGCGAACGGAATCTCCTCATTCGGGGTGAAGATGCGCACATCGTATCCTCCCCGGCTCTCCTCGCTTGATGTCACGAACGTTGTCTCGGAGAAATCCGTTTCCCTTGCTATCCTTTGCATCTGGCGACCGTCCAAATTGCCGAAATCGAAGAACGTCGCCAGTTGATTCCCTGCAAGCGGATTCTCGGCGAAAACATCGGTGATGAAGAAACGGATGTTCATCATTATGACCTGACCCTTCATTGCCGGGCCAGACTGATATACCCTGCGAGAAGGATGCAGCCGAGAGCACTCCGTTCGTCAATTGTTTTCGATGTCAAATAATACAATAATTCAAAGACTAAATTGAATATTTTTCGATATTTGATAGTAGCTAATATTATTTATTATAGCCTGGATCGAATCGTCAAGGTGAATATAATGACGATGTACTGTAACCAATGCCAGCAGACCGCCAAGGGCGTGGCCTGCACGGTAAAAGGGGTTTGCGGGAAGGACGAAGACATTGAGAGCCTTCAAGAGTTACTGATCTATGGGTTAAAGGGTATAGCTGCCTATGCCTTTCACTGCAGGGTCCTCGGATACAAGGACGAGGACGTGGACGCTTTCATGCATGAGGCGCTATTCAAGACCCTTACCAACGTCGACTTTTCGCCCGAGGATATGTGGAACACGGTCCTCAAGGCGGGCATGATGAACTTCAAGATAATGCAGCTCCTGGACAAGGCCAACACGGATCATTTCGGGCTTCCGTCACCGGTCACGGTCAGCACCGGAACGGTCAAAGGGCCGGGCATCCTGGTCACCGGACATGACCTGCTTGACCTGGAGGACCTCCTGAAGCAGACCCAAGGAACCGGGGTCAACATCTATACACACGGTGAGATGTTGCCCGCGCATGGATATCCGGCGCTGCGCAAATACAAGAACCTTGTGGGCAACTATGGAACAGCATGGCAACGGCAGAAGACGGAGTTCGCCGAGTTCGGTGGGCCCATCCTGACCACGACCAATTGCGTCCTGATACCGCCTGAATCGTACAAGGACCGACTCTATACCACGGGTATCACCGCCTTACCGGGAGCAAAACATATTGCGGACAGGAAGGATTTCTCCCAGATCATCGAACATGCAAAACGGATAGGCGACCTTCCGGAGCGTCCGGGCAAGACGCTCTCAACCGGTTTCCACCACAAGGCAGTGCTGACGTTGGCGCCACTGATCGTGGACGCGGTCAAGGCAGGGAAGATCAAGCACTTCTTCCTCATTGGTGGATGCGATGGGGCGACCCCCGGCCGCAACTACTATTCGGAGATGGCGGACAAGGTGCCAGCGGACAGTGTCATTATGACGCTGGCATGCGGCAAATATCGCTTTAACGACCGGCAGTTCGGCTCGATCGACGGGATCCCCCGGTACCTGGATATCGGACAGTGCAATGATACTTACTCGGCGATCGTTCTGGCCGTAGAACTGTCGAAGGCGTTCAACATCTCTGTGAACGAATTGCCATTGAGAATCGTCCTTTCCTGGTTCGAGCAGAAGGCGGTTGCGATCGTCCTTACCCTGTTGGCCCTAGGAATGAAGGATGTGAGGGTCGGTCCAACCCTTCCGGCTTTCGTTTCACCGAATAACTGGAGGATGATCCAGGAGAAGTATGGATGGAAGGCAATCGGGGATGTGGACGAGGACCTGAAGGACATGCTTTCTAAGTGATGCAGCCCTTTCATCGGTCAGGATAATTGGGTCTTGGAACCCGGTCCTGGCTACATCAAACTCCTTACCTCCTTTTTATCAATTCTTGCCAATAGCGTTCGTGGTTTTTTATAACCAGGAGCAATGAATAGAACGCGATGGTCGACATTCTGCCCCTAGCGATGCTTGTTCTAGGCCTGACCATCATCGATTTCACCTTGGCCTGCGTCGTATTCATGAGGAGCAGGAGGCGATACCGATATGCCTTCATGGCATTGATGTCCATGGAAATAGTGATGGCCTGGGGATATCTGCTTGACGTTAACGCGATAAGCCTCTCTGAAAAGCTGTTCTGGAACAATCTGGAGTACGTCGGATACATGGGGGCCGTTCCGGTTTCATTCATTTTCGCGATCAGGTTCATTGGAAGTCATTGGATCAATGGCAGAAGGATGGCCATCCTGCTTGCGATACCTTTCGTGTTGTGGGTCTCATTGGTCTTGAATCAATATCACAAACTGTTCTATGCCGACGTATCCCTTTCAGTCAACCCATATATCTCGTTCACGGCGGACCACGGGCCTTTTTTCTTCGCCTATAGTGGTTATACCTTGATCGTCGTAACCGCGGCCATAGGACTTTTGATCCGCCGTTATTGTCTAACCTCTGGCCAGCACCGTAGACATGTAGGGATCGTAATGATGGCCACAATGATTCCGTTGGCTGCCACGATCCTCAACTTCGTGAAGGTTGCCGAGATTCCGGGCCCTTTCTTAGTCACGGCTGGGCTGTTCGTCAGCGGCATTCTGCTGTACATCGGCGCCTTCGGATTCGAAATGTTCGAGATCGTCCCATTCGCTTTCGACCGCGTGATAGGAACGATCAAGGACAACGTTTTCGTACTGGACGAGGGGGACTCGATCCTTTTCATGAACCCTAGCGCCTCTATCCTGACAGGGAGAGCAATCGAGGAAGCCTATCATCAACATATTTCAGATGTAGCACCGGGAGGAGAACGCCTCGCCACTACGCTTTCTCTGGGTAAAGAATCAGCTTTTTGCCTTGAACTGATCCCGGGGCAATTCTTTGACGCCTCTGTCACTCTCATCAAGGATCCAGGCCAGCGATCGGTGGGGAAGTTAGTGATCTTGCATGAGGTGACGGAAAAGAAAAGGGCCGATGACCTTGCCACGGAAGCGGAAGACAAGACGCAGATCCTGAACTCGATCACGCGACACGACATCAACAACCAGCTCATGGTCATCGATGGGAACGTGGACCTGTTACGGGGAAAACTGACCGAGGACCGGCTCAAAAAGCATCTGGCACTGATCACTTTGGCATCCAAGAACATATCCAACCAACTCGCCTTCCTCAGAGATTACCAGGAGATCGGGGTCAAGGATCCCATATGGCAGAACATTGGCGTGATGGTGTCCCGCTTACCCCTGCCCCTGTCCGAAAAAGGGATCGGGATAAAGATCGCGACCAGGAACGCCGAGATACTAGCAGATCCCCAGCTCGAGAAAGTGTTCTATAATCTGGTGGACAATTCATTGACCCATGCCAAGGGACTTTCGCGTATTACCATCTCGATAAGGGAATCGCAGGAGATCGCGGAACTTGTTTATGAGGACGATGGACCAGGCATCTCAGAAGAGAGTAGAGGACATCTTTTTGAGATGAGCCGGGACGGCATCCACGGGGCCGGACTTTTCCTTTCCAAGAAGATACTGGCCATCACGGGCATGACCATCAGCGAGGAAGGTGAGCCGGGAGAGGGTGTCAGGTTCGTGATCAGAGTGCATCGATCGATGATCCGATTTGTGTCTGAATAATTTGGTTGTCATCTCAAGATGACTTCTTCTTGCGCTGCTCAAGGAATTGCCCAAAGTCCTCGCTCTTGAGTCGAACCACGCGCCATTCCTTCAATATTCTTGCCCCAGTTCTCTCGTAGAAGCTGATGGCTTCAACATTCCAATCCAGTACGTTCCACTCCATGCGGCCACACTCCTTCCTTTGGGCCTCAGCGACGCAGAACTCGAGCCGCTTACTCCCAACTCCGTTTCTGCGGTATGGATCGAGGACGAAGATGTCCTCCAGGAATAGGGTAGGTCGGGCCAGGAATGTAGAATAGGTGAAGTAATAACAGGCATAACCGATCGGTTTCCCTTCTGCCATGGCCAATTGGGCGACGAGATAAGGGTGTTCAGAGCTCAAGTCCCGCTTCAGTCTGGATATCGCCTCCTGCGTTGGCGGTTCCAAGTGTTCGAACCGTGCCAGTTCCTTGATCAGTCCCGCTAGCAGATCAGCATTCTTGTCGTCCACTTTGACGATTGTGACATCCATTTCACCAGCTCCTTGGCTAGATGACCGAAATCAAGTCGGAATATTAAAGCAGGAAGGGCAGAAAAAGGGCATGGCACCGTTCTATACCGATGGTCATCATTTTAACATTATGGAATATTCTGATTAATCAGAATAATATAAATATTATGATAAGGATGTAGACCCTGAAACAATGAAAGCAAAAGTGAGTTCTCATGTATCGAATTCCGTGTGCGAAGAGTATCGCGTGGAGTCGATCGTTACCATCGATGAAAGAGGGCAGATGGTACTGCCCAAAGACATCAGGGAGAAGGCCGGAATCAAGGCCGGTGACAAGCTGGCACTGGTCACGTTGGAGAGGAACGGAAAAGTGTGCTGCATCCATCTCATGAAAGCGGATGAATTGGCTGGAAAGGCTAGGGAAGTGGTCACCGAGACCACGAGTGTTTGAGGTGATACCATTTCCGAGATCATGGCCGCCGATTACAGCCTCGACAAGAAGAATAAGCGAGACCACATCACAGCCCGCCTAGGATATCACCGCTATTCTCACCGAGTCGAACCTGGATTGTATGCATTGGGCAAGACCAGTCCCGAATCCCCGGTTTTCGTGACCTCCAACTACACACTAAGCTTCGATGCTCTCCGTACATCGATCAAAGGCATCGATGGTTACATACTGGTTCTTGACACCAAGGGGATCAACGTCTGGTGCGCCGCTGGGAAGGGCACTTTCGGTACCAACGAGGTGATCAAGCGCGTCCAAGAGGCAGAACTGGCCCAGGTGGTTTCCCACCGTAGGCTAATATTGCCGCAGCTCGGCGCCCCCGGTGTCTCTGCCCATGAGGTCCAGAAGCAAACGGGCTTTAAGGTGGACTATGGACCGGTGCGCGCGTCTGACCTTCCGCGCTACCTTTCGAACGGACCGGACGAAGAGATGCGAAAGGTGAAATTCCCTCTAATGGACCGGATCGTCCTGATCCCTGTGGAAATAGTCCAGACGTTCATCGTCATGGCTGTCGCGGCTTTGGTCCTGTTTCTTATGGGCGGCCTCGTCCCGTCACTGATGGCGTTGACCGTCGTTCTTGCTGGCACGGTGCTCTTCCCTATCTTGTTACCATGGCTGCCGACCAAGGACTTCAGCTCGAAGGGCTTAGTCCTCGGTCTGATGGTCGCTCTTCCTTTCATCGCCAACACACTCCTGAACCGCAGTACGGACCCTTACTGGATCACAGCGTTGTTCGCAATGGCCGACGCACTCCTGATCGCGCCAGGGGTCGGATACCTGGCCCTGAACTTCACCGGCTCTTCCACGTTCGCATCAAGGACCGGCGTCAAGCGGGAGATATTCCGTTACATCCCGATAATGGTCGCAATGTTCATCATTGGAGGGATCCTTTTTACCATTGCGGCATTGTTGTCATATGCGGGGTGGTCCTAATGGAAGGAAATCTATTGATTCAACCCAATGAACAGGTCGACGTGAAAAGGGCCCGGAACACCTTGATGCTCATGCCCCATCGCTGCTCAGGATGCGGCAGATGCGTCGAGGTTTGCCCCCACGGGGTTTTCCAGATCCAGGAAAAGAAGGCCAAGTTGGTCAATGCCACTGATTGCATGGAATGCGGTGCATGCCAGGTCAACTGTGCCAGCGGGGCCATCAAGGTAGAGAGCGGCGTGGGTTGTGCCAAGGCCATGATACAGGCCGCCCTTACTGGAAAAGAGGTTTCCTGCGGCGGCCCCGGCGGCTGCTGCTGAGTCGGACCCTATTTTCACGTCGGTACTATGATCCAAGTAAAGTAATGCGTCGAGGAATCGAATAGGCAGCGAAAGGATTATGCCATTTGCCATCGTGCCGGTACATGCATGGATGAAGTCAGAAAAGCGGCGGAGAGGGCCAATCTGGCATCGCTCCGGCTGCAAAGCATGTCGACGCAAATGCGGAATTCAGCGTTGAAGGAAGCGGCCATCTCTCTGAAGCGAAACGAAGCGGCCATTATCAAGGCCAATCAGACCGATCTGCAGAGCGCAGAAAAAAGCAGTCTAGCCATGCCTTTGCTCAAACGTCTCAAGTACGATCATCAGAAGATCGAAGAGTCAATGGCCCAAATTGAGTCGTTGATACAGCAGGAGGACCCGATCGGAAGGTCCATCTCCAAGATGGAGCTGGACGACGGCCTGGTCCTGGACAAGGTAACCACCCCTATCGGTGTAGTGGCGGTTATTTTCGAATCAAGGCCGGACGCGCTGGTCCAGATATCGACCCTTTGCATCAAATCTGGCAATGCAGTCATTTTAAAAGGCGGCTCCGAGGCCAAAGAGACCAACTCAGCCCTGGCCAAGGCTATCGTGGAAGGGATAATGCGGGTGAATGAAGGATTCAAGGATGCGGTCCAGCTCATGTCGACCAGGGAAGAGGTCAAGGAGCTTCTGGACCAGGATGACCTTGTCGATCTGGTCATTCCACGCGGCTCGAACCAACTGGTCCGATGGATCCAGGGGTCCACGAGGATACCTGTTCTAGGTCACGCCGCCGGTGTATGTCACACCTATGTGGACGAGGACGTTGACGTAGATATGGCGGTGAGCGTTGCCTTCGACGCCAAATGCCAATATCCGGCCGTATGCAACGCTATGGAGACGTTGCTGGTGCATGAGGGAATCGCAAAGACGTTCCTGCCGCGCATGGCCAAGAGGTACGCCGAGGCCAAGGTGGAGATCAGGGGCGACGAGAAGGCCCGGGAACTGATCCAAGCGAACGAAGCTACTGAAGATGACTGGTATGCGGAGTATAATGACCTGATACTCTCGGTGAAGATCGTGTCTTCAATGGAAGAGGCAGTAGAACACATCAATAAATACGGTTCCCATCACACCGATGCCATCATAACCCAGGACGAACAAAAAGCCAACCGGTTCATGGACACGGTCGATTCGGCCTCGGTGCTCTGGAACTGCTCCACCCGTTTCGCGGATGGTTTCCGGTACGGACTGGGGGCTGAGGTAGGGATCAGCACCAACAAGACCCACGCCCGCGGACCGGTCGGGCTGGAGGGACTGGTCATATATAAGTATCGCCTTTCCGGTAAAGGACACGTCGTCGCAGACTATACCGGCGATGGCGCGAGGCAATTCACGCACAGGAAGATCAAATGAGGACCCTGGAAGCGAAGCGAGTGGTCATCAAGATCGGCACGAACACCATCTGCAAGGATGACGGGACCGTAGACTCGTCCTACCTGGAAGATGTGGCGCGCCAAGTCGTGCTTTTGGAGAAGAAAGGTGTTCAGAGCATCATCGTGACATCCGGTGCCATCGGGTCGGGTGCGGCCGAACTGGGGCTCGAGGATGTGCGCAAGGACGTGGCCCGAAAGCAGGCGTGCGCGGCCGTCGGGCAGGCCATCCTGATG
>JBEKDM010000022.1:0-23204 GCA_050014375.1 Methanomassiliicoccales archaeon
GCTCGGCCCTCGACCCGATAGCCACCAAGAAGATCGAGGACCTGATCAAGGAGATTAGGAAAGAGTATACAGTGGTCATCGTGACGCACAACATGCAGCAGGCGGCGCGGGTTTCAGATCACACCGCGTTCATGCTGATGGGCAAGCTTGTCGAATTCAATGATACTAAGAAGGTGTTCGAGAATCCAGATGAGCCTCAGACGGAACGATATGTCAGCGGAAAATTCGGCTGAAATCAATCGGAATATGATAGAAGGAGGTAGTTGAAATGGTCACCAAATGCAAGAACTGCGGCGTCGAGTATTGGGATTCGTTGGCAGATTGCCCGTATTGCGGGATCCCTAACCTGAATCATCCCCAATTCGTGATGTCGGTCCAGAAGGAAGGGGCATACGAGCGGGTGATGAAGCACAAGAACAGGTCGCATGAGATCCAGAGATGACCTGGATCTTTCAATCTTATATTGAATTCTATTAATGGACCAATTTGAATGGTTAGTCTGTCTGGCAACTGGATGTTACATTCTAGACCCTTTTCCGATGATGGACAATATTAGTATTTAGTGAAAATATTGAAATTTCCGACACTTAAAGCAAGGACATCACCGTTATTTATCTTACTTCGGCTCGGACGTCCATGGAAACTCGAAAGGTGCAGGTGACGGGAAAATCAACCTATGTCGTCTCGTTACCAAAGAAATGGGTGAATTCCATCCAGATCAAGAACGGAGACAGCGTGGCCATGATCCCGCTGCCCGACGGCACGATGCTTATCAACCCTAAGTTGAAGAGATCTGAAAAGGAACTGTCCAAGAAGATCGTTCCGGTCGATTCCGCGGATACCGAACAGTTATTCAGAAAGTTCATAGGAGCTTATCTGGCCGGCTATAATATTATCGAGTTCCGCTTGAGCGGGCCGGCGAGCAAAGAAGTGCGGCAGGTGATCCATGATCTGTCCCACCATGTCATCGGTCCGCAGCTCATCGAGGAGACGACGAATTCCATGACGATGCGTGATCTTCTCGATTCAAGCGACTTCTCCCTCCTCAAAGGTGTCAGACGGATGTACATGATCACGCGGGACATGCACCTAGGGGCGGTCAATCTGCTGCGAGTTCAGAACCTAGAAGTCGCCGAGGAGATCAGGCATCGCGACCAGGAGGTCGATAAGCTCTATTGGATGATCGCCAAGCAGTATAACCTCATAGTCAAAGACGTTTTCTTTGCCGACAAGATGGCGATGCAGCCGCTGGAAGCCCAGGGCTTCTTGCTGGTCGCAAGAACGCTTGAACGTATAGCGGATCACTCGTCCAGGCTGGCACTCAACGCCACCCGGGTCAGTGAAAAGGAGCCCATGGTGCAGAAAATCTTGGCCATGGACGCAGAGGTGGTTAAGCTACTTGACGACGCCATGAACGCGTTCTATGTAAACAAGTTCGACAATGCCGACGAGGTTGTGAACCGTTCCAAGCTCATGATACACAAGATAGAGAACCTGACCCACGATGTACTGGGGATGAAAGGGGAAGCGGCGAACATCGTGCCCCTGGCTTATATTGTGGATTCTCTAGAAAGGACCAGAGCGTATGCTTCGGATATCGCCGAGACCGCAATCAACCATTACTATGTAACCGATTACAACGATATGATACGGCCTTTGAATACGACGTGACATGCTGTATTTAGTGCAAATTTAGTCATTCAACCTTTTTCGATATTCATCCTCGAGTTGATAGGAACCTAGTAATTATTTTAGACCGTGGTGACTTTTTTGGTAATAATGACTTATCATTTTACCTGCTAGGTTGAGAACGATCACGATTACAATCAACAGGAACGCGGCTGCATAGACTTGTTCCATCTTGACCGAGTCACCTGCTGACGAGCTGAACATATTATAGATCATAACCGGCATTGAGGCGACTGGTTGGGCTATGGACGTGGTGATATCGATTATGAAGCCAGCTGTTAAAAGAACGGCCGCGGTCTCACCGATTGCTCGTCCTATACTTATGAAAACGCCGCTTGAAATAGCAGGTAGCGAGGATGGCAATACAATTCCTGTAATGGTTTTCCATTTGGTAATGCCAAGGGCATAGGATGCTTCTTTGTGAGAATCGGGTACATTTCTTAATGCGTCTATATTACTGATATAAAGGAATGGAAGAATCATGCAAGCCAGCGTCAGACCGGCCGAGAATAACGAGAAGCCGAAATTCAGATACAGAATGAACACCATAAAGCCGAAGGCACCAAAAATTATCGAGGGTGTGCTCGAGAGCGTGCTGACTGATATATATGTCGCTCTGGACAACCGGCTATTTGGAACAGTATATTCGTGAACGTAAACAGCTGCCAGAATTGTTATCGGAACGGCCGCTGCCAACGCCACCCCAACAAGCATCAGAGATCCCGTGACTGAATTCAGGAATCCTCCATTCAATTGGGTTTCAGTTAGATACGTGCCTTGAAAGGCTAAACCACCCCTAATGATAATGTCGCTAATGATGTAGCCAACGATGATCATCATTATCGCCGCAGCCAGATACAAAGCTGCCGTGGCGATTTTGTCCCTTCGTTCTAGGACCTTTGATGGCAGGAACAGGTTTTTGTCATCTCGACTCTCGCTTTGCTTCTTTTTCTTTGTCCCAGATAATAGCGTTCTTGTTCTTCCCCTGACCAAAGTCCTTTTGACCTTGATTATCAAACCCTCAAGTCGGCGCCCCGACCAGAATCCTTCCCTGGTCACGATCATGAATACGAAGTTTAAGATCAGGACAAAGACAAACAACAAGAGAGCAATAGCAAAAATCCCTTGGCGTGCCTGTGTGGTTGAAAATACGCCGGTCAATGTCGTGGCAATTGCGCTTGTCATTGTTCCAGTAGTATCAAAAACCGAGTTAGGGATGGTCGAGGTGAATCCTAATATCATGAGAACGGCCATTGTCTCACCTAAGGCCCTGCCTGTCCCCAGAATGATCGATCCTAGGATCCCTGGTCTTGCTTTCTTGAAAACTATTTGTCTTATCGTTTGCCATCTGGTCGCACCTAGAGATATGGAACCTTCCTTAAGTTCAGACGGGACCGCGGCGATGGCCTCATAAGATAAGCTCATAATGATTGGAAATATCATTATGCCTAAGACCACGGAAGCCGTCATCAATGATCTTGCTGATAATCCTGATGGCCCGTGAAAGAAAGGTATGACAACCCCCAAAGTGTTATCAATTAATGGATACAGTGAACCTACCAGAAATGGACCGAATGTGAGCGCCCCCCACAATCCAAAAATTACAGATGGTATTCCTGCCAGGATTTCCATTACTGGTTTTATGATTCGCTGAAATTTCCTAGAACAATACTCCGATAGAAAAACAGCGCACGCAAGGGCCAACGGGACGGCAAAGATTAAAGCGAAGAGGGTAGAGATTGCCGACCCTGTGATTATGCCAAGTAGCCCAAATTGCAGCGAACTGCCTGGAGTCGTCATAACGACATCGAATGAGGAGTTGTCCTGCAGATCATCATTAACCATAGTAATTATTAGCTCGATCTGGGTGGTAGAGACGTTATCGAAGAGAACCGCTCCATTCTTGATTGGAACCTCAGTGGCACCATTGACAAATGCTCGGATATTCAGTCCGTTGGGAACATCGGGAATATTGAACAGCATTTTCTGGATGCCTTGATTGTATACTGAGATATTCCAACAGGACGTGTTCCCCAGGCTTAAGGGGATGGGGCCGGGCTTCACTGCGTTTATGATCTGATTATTTGTTATGGATAGTGTTAGGTTTAGGACAGCCAGAATCTGATTTCCCGAAACAGCGCTTGCCGTCATAATGAATTGATAAGTACCACCAACCGTCATCAATTGACGAGGTATCAAGGTGAAGTTCCTCATCTCCCCCGGGTCCAGACTGATCGTGGCGCTCCCGTTCGAATAGCTCCATTCTGAAAGTCCAAGAGACGGAGAAAAACCGGATGGCGCCGAAATGCGTAAGATACAACTGTCTACGCTTGTTCCTGCATTTTCAATCCCAATAGGTACTAAGGTATTGGAGGAGCCTTGATTACTCATTGTGATTTCATTTCGATTAATCTTGAAATTAAAACCAATCGTTGATACAATAACTTGAACAGAGCTCTCCCTTCTAATGTTCATTTTGTCCAATGAAAGGAAGTATAGGGAATAATTGCCCTCAGATGTCGAGTTTATCAATACCTCTATATTGAGGGATTCACCAAAGTCTAATTGGAATTCTTGTGAAGAAATATTGACATTCAGACCTGGATCGTTTGTGAATGACACGGCATAACTGTCATTCAGTGCTCCGATATTTGAAAGGGTCAAGTTAAAAGAACCGTTGCTAGAAGGAGCTAAATGGTAGATAGAACTAGAGGTTCCAAATTTATAATCATATGGATCGACGCGAACTGCGAGGTTCGACTTTGATATAGAGTCAGGTTGATTATAAGGGGCAAATCCCGTAGTTGTCAGCATTCTTACTGGATCGTTTCCAACGAAACCTGGGAGTCCCTCGCTCACTATGATTAACAGGACCAGTATGACTATGGCAATCAATGAGACTGCCGATCCTTTAAGGGTCCAAATGATCCCCCTCTCTTTATATCGATACACTATTAGAACGATTATTTCGATGAACAGAATGACAGATGCAAAGGCCATCTGTATCGTTGTTTTGACGGTGGATAGATTAAAAAAGATGCTAGGATAGAATATAATGCCATCGAACGCGACAAGGAACAGTTGGGCCTGCCACAATAAAATAAAAGGGCGAAAACCCTTCCTTGCAGTCGCTAAAATTATTATTTCGATCGCGAATAGTATGCTGGGCAACAGTAGGGTATGATCCATACCAATGGAATAGAACGACAATAAAACGAAGGAGGATATCTGCAGCGAAAACAGATAGATTGATTTCCGGTTCTCATCGATCATGAAGTATCCAATCCATATTTGTCTGATTAATAATAATAATCTATATAGAATATGAAAAATCTAGAGAATTATAAAAGAAGATAAAAATACAACAAGAGAATAAAAAGAGGAAAGTGTTTGTAAATGGTTTGACCCCTCTATTTCACTTACGCCGACTGGTACACGCTGCAGAATCCTGCTGCGTTGCACAGAGCGATGTTGTTGTCCGGGGCGGTTACCCAGTCGATGAAGGACTTAACATCGGTTGCCGGTGCGCCATTAGTAACGAGCTCCAGCGGGTGCCAGACTGCATACTGGTCCTTGCCTACAATTGCATTGGCTGCTGCAATGACGTGGGCTGCGGTCGGGGTAATGCCATTCCAGGCGAATCCCGTGCAGGTCGAGGTGGTCGAGACCATGCCTGCGGTGGCGAATCCGATACCGTTGTTGTCACCGGTGACACCGGTGATCATAGCCGGGTTGCCGCTCTCGCCAATCTGGTTTGCGGTCGGGTTGGCGTAGGTCAGGCACTTTGCCTTGCCGAGGCCGAGCAGGCTGAACGCGTCCTGCGTTCCGGAACTGTCGGACCTGAAGTAGATGTTGATCTTTGCTTGGTCAGAGGCAGCTATCGGGACTGTCGCGGTTGTCTTGGTGTCGTTGTGCATAACCCACATGAGTCCACCCCATGTGTGGATACCAGTTGAATCAACCTGTCCAGCGGAGAATGTAACTCCGAGGTTGGTTGCGGTAAAGGAGGTCTTTGCGCCGACTCCCCAGATGGCGTCAGCGATGGTCATATTCATGTTGAGCATCTTGCCGGTCGGGATGGTGATTCCGTGTGCGGCCAGAGCGGTGGTGGCGATGAACGGTGCGACTCCATCATAAGCGATGGTGGTTGCGACGAGGTTCGGGTAGGCGGTTGTGGTTCCAGCGGTAACATCGTTCATGTTATCGGAGATCATACCGATGTCTACCTGACCTTTTTCAATGGCGATCAGACCAGCGCCGCTGCCGGTGCCGGTAAAGCTGACCTTAAAGCCGCTGTTGGCCTTCTCGAAGGCGGGTACAACTGTGTTCATCAGATCGGTAACGGTCGTCGATCCGGACATCGTGATCTGTGTGGACGACACGGTTCCGTCTCCAACGTTCCCTGTTGCAGTCTTTTGCCATCCTGTTTCAAACATATAGAATGCGACCGCTGCTGCGACGGTAATCAACACCAACATAAGGGTGGCCACGATGGGCGAGATACCGCGAGCATCCCTCTTCAATCTCTTGAGGGACGGTCTCTTGTGCTTTATTTGTTTCATTTCTTCCTCTCCCTTTAAAACGAACTTTCACAACCTTTTCCAAAGGTGCAATGTCCGTGGGCTTCTGCCCGAATTAGTCAACAAAGACGGGGGTTCATACGCGTTGTTCAAGTGAAAAAAATAGAGAACATGAACATACCACAGTCATTTCGTTTGTTGATAATAAATAGACAATATACATCCGTTTTTCTCTATAGCCAACGGTTTAATAACTCACTTCATTGGAAATGACAGCGAGAGATAATGAAAATAATGGGTATACTGAAACCCCGTAATAAAGAGAGGGTCCCTGAAAAGCTTCCGCTTGACATAAGGGACCGGGGCCTATTGATCAAGAAAGCCGCCGAGCTTGATCAACAATATTCACAGGAAGAGAAGGTTTCGAACAATGTCATTATTCAAGAAGTAATGGCCTACATGCGGAAGGTCAGGGACAAGAAAAAGAGCTCCATTAACATAACCTACCCGGTTGCGCCACCATTCGCTTTCGTGAACATCATTTTCAACAACGCAGAAGGTGAGTTCAACTATCTGATAAAAGAGCCGAAGCTGAAGAATGATGAGAAGGAGACGCTAGCTCTTCTTAGGAGAAGGCTGGAAGCGACTATGGACCAGGAGGAAGTCCCCATTGTCGAGAACATCATCTTCACCGAATCTCAACCGCTCCGTGACTATCTCAAAGTTCGGTACAATGAGACCATCGACCTATATGACATTAAACTTGAGGACCGGCGCAAGCAGGTTCTACTCTATTACCTAGAAAGAGAGCTTCTCGGACTTGGTCGAAGCGACCCCGTGTTGAAAGATCCATTCATAGAAGATATAAGTTGTAACGGCCCCCAGATCCCTTTGTACATTTTCCACCGCATCTTCGGATCGATGAAGACCAATGTCACATACGACAACGAACTTGAACTGAATAAATACGTCATCAAACTGGCCCAGATATCCGGAAAACATGTTTCCATTTACCAACCGATACTGGATGCGACGCTTCTGGATGGGAGCAGGATCAATCTGACCTTGGGGTCGGAGGTCACCAGGAAAGGATCCACATTCACCATCCGTAAGTTCTCCCATGATCCCATCTCACCGATTGATCTGATCCGGTTCCAGTCCGTGTCGCCGCTGCAGATGGCATACTTCTGGATGCTCATCGAGAACAAGAAGTCCATACTGGTCTCGGGAGGGACCGCCAGCGGCAAGACCACGCTTCTTAATGCGATCTGCATGTTCATAAGACCCGAGGACAAGATCGTTTCCATCGAGGATACACCAGAGATACACATTGACCATACAAACTGGATCCAATCGGTGTCCCGAACGGGGTATGGCGTCGGATCATCAGGCATCTCGGTCGCAGGTCCCGGTACCGGCAGGCCTGGAGACATCACCCTCTTCGACCTGCTCGTGGCCGGCCTGAGGCAGAGGCCCGAATACATCATTGTCGGCGAAGTGAGGGGTAGAGAGGCTTCCACATTGTTCCAAGCGATCGCGGTAGGTCACGCCTCCATGAGCACGATCCACGCCGGTTCCATAGACGAGCTTCTTCACCGGGTGGAGAACGAACCCATGAACATACCGCGGTCGCTATTCCAAAGTCTCGATGCCGTCGCCTTCCAGGCCCAGGTCTCGATTAACGGGAAGATGGTGCGGAGGATAAGGACCATAGTGGAGATATTGGAGGTCGAGAAGGACAACAAGAACCTCCTGACCAACGACGCGTTCAACTGGGACCCCAAACATGACAGTTTTGATTTTTCTGGCAGGAGCTTCATACTAGAGAACATCGCGAAAGCCACAGGAAAACCGCTTGATCTGATGATGAACGAGCTGATAAGAAATGAGGCTTACCTCATACTGATGGACAAGAAGAACATACACAGCTACGAGAAGGTCAGCAAGGCGATCAACGACTACTACGTGGACCCGGTCTCTGCGAGCCTGGAACTGGACAAGGTACGGTAGTTATGTTCTCAAGAAAAAAGCGGAAGGAAAAGGGCGGCAAAAAGACCTTTACCGATCGATACAATACATTTTGCTACCGTATCCTGGGAAAAAGGCTGGAGAACGAAAAGAAGCATACCGGCCTGGCCGAAAAGCTGGGCCAGGCGAATATGGGCATCACCCCAGGGCTCTATCTCGCCAGGAACATAATCACAGCCGTATTGGTCGCGATCGTTTCTGCGATCTTCTATTCAATCCTCTTCGTGGTGGTGTTCCACTCCGAGATTTGGTACATCCTTGTCCCTGCCCTCACCCTGGTCTGTGCCATCTGTGCGTTCTTGATCCTGCCGTTCGCGGTGATGACCAGACGGTCCAAGCGGGGCGCATCGATAGAAAAGGAACTGCCCTACACGTTGAGCGAACTGGCAATAATGGCGAGCACGGGGCTATCCCCCGTGGAAATATTCCGAAGGATCGCAAAAAGGAACGAGAGAGAGGCGATCTCGGCCGAGTTCAAGAAGATCGTTTACAAGATGGACATCGAAGGTAAGGACCTGATTTCCGCGATATCCGAAGCGGCCAGAGAATCCCCCTCACTTGGGTTCCGAGAGACCCTGTGGGACCTGGCGAACATGGTACACCAGGGAGGCAATCTCGACGAGTACCTCAGGAACAAGGCCGACGACGTCATGAGAATGAAACGGGAGAACCAGAAACAATTCATTGAAAAGCTGGGGACCTATTCCGACCTTTACATCACCCTTGTGCTGATCGGCATCTTGTTCATCAGCATTGGGGCGTTCCTAATGAACGCGATGCGCACCTCGATCGGCGGTCTGTCTTCAGACATATTGCTCATTGGAGTGACGTGGGGTATGATACCGTTGTCGGTCCTCATCTTTTCCATTCTGATCTCGTCAGCCTATTCACAGGTGGAATGAGCTCATGGCCCTTAAAAAGTTAGCCATGCTCATGTTGGCGGCAATGATAATCATCCTGGGTTTCGCTCCTCATGAAGCTCAGGCTGTTCAGGGGTTCGGACCGGAGATCGTCCCCGTATCTCCCTCGAACAATACCACAATATCGACCTCGACGCCGACGATACAAGTCAATTTCTCATCGCCGGCTGGGTTCGACAACGTCATCGTCAGTATATCTGTCGATGGAAAGGATCAAACTTACAATTCGACACAGACGATCCTAACCAATCACAACGTAACCTATACTGTTTCCTCAAAGTATCCATTGTTGGACGGACAGCACAATGTTACTGTGAACGTAACAGATGATGCTGGAGTTTCTGCCGGGCTGAATTGGACGTTCTTCGTCAGAACTCAAGGATCCGCCATCACCGCTCAACAGATCTTATGGTATGTGTCGTTGGGCGTAGGGCTTGGATTGGTGGCCTTTGCCGTTGTTCTTCTCTATCTAAAAAGGACCAGGAACTTCTCGCTTAGGAAACATATAAGGAAGTTTCCGATACCAAAAAGAGTTTTGTACATCGGGATACCGGCGGTAACCGCTTTCTTTTTCGTGCTTATAGCGCTATCATTCTTCGAAGGTGCACCTGGGATCACTCCCTTCATTACGGAATATGTTCTGGTTATCGGCATTTTCATATTATTATTGCCTTACTCAATATATGTGCAGACCGAAAAGAAGAAGAAAGCGGAGTATGAGCGCTCTTTTTCCCAATTCCTTTACGAGATGGCGGACGCGATGAGAGGCGGCATCGACCCCTCCAAGGCTATAATCGAGATGTCCAAGAACGACACCGGCATTCTGAAGAAACATCTCAAGATCGCAGCGAACGGCCTGGAGATGGGGCGCCCGTTCGAAGAGATGATTGAAGCTATGGTGAAGCCGATCGACAGCAAGCTGATTAAGAGATACGCGTCCCTCATCGGCGAATCAGCGAAGGTCGGGGGGGAGATATCACAGGTGGTACATCGCGCTGCCAAGGACATGGATGACCTGATCAAAATTGACCAGGATCGGTCCAGGAGCCTTTCCATCCAGGGGACGACCATATATATCTCATTCGGCGTCCTGGTCGTGGTGATTTATCTACTAATTAACATTTATCCTTCCCTGGGACAGGCCGACTTGGGGAATCTGTTCTCCGGAGCAGGTGGCGGCCTGAGCTCCGCGTCAAGTTCGGCTTCAAGCGGTTCCACTGCAGCCGCACCGATGACGTACGTGACGTTAAAGCAGCGTTTCCTGGACCTCACAATTATAACCGGTCTGGGATCGGGCCTGATCATTGGGCTGTTCACCAACGGAAAGGTCAAGTTCGGCCTAATCCACGGTCTGGGCATGATGCTGGCAGGAATGGTGTTCCTGATCATCATGATGGGATGAAGTTCATAATGAGAATCGACCTTCCCGGATCTGAGCGGGCAAGATTTATGCTTATCCAGGAACTAAAAAGCACAACAGATCAAACACGATGGAATACACGAGGTGGAAGATATGCCTGAAGACATCGGCGTCCAGCAAACCAAGACGACGCTGTGGACATCAACATTCTGATTTCAAGGCCTCACATTTCTCTTCAAAACGCATGAGCATAGATCGTTATCAATGCCACCGATCAGATCATCACCGGAACGAACGATACTATATGCTCCTTTTTCATTATGAAATGGGAAGTTCGCCAAGATGAAAGGAGGACAGAAGGACATGAAGGCAGATGCTTGGAGCTACTGCAGGTCCTTTTTGGGATCTTCGATAAACGAGGCAAGTAACAATCATGGATCAAACAATGGACACGAACTAAAGCTTAGACCACGTATAGGGAAATTGGTATAGATCCAGGGTATGTGAGGATTGGCCAAGTTGCGGCGGATTCCCAACAAGAGGCATCTTCACCCATAACTGTGAACATCGATCCAATCGAAACCATCAAGGGTTAGAAGAGCTAAATGAGGCCGAGCTGGCCTCGTGTGGAAATAGTGGTTTGTAAGATATTATTACTTGACTCCACCTTAACGAGATTCGTACAAACTGGTGAAGCCAATAGCCTGGGTCAGTGCCAGGTTGTTACTAGGCACGGTGATCCAATTTATGAACGTTGCGACATCTCCGGTCGGCTTGCCATTGGTCACGAGGATGAGAGGGATCCATAATGAATATTGTATTTTTCCATAGTCATCGACCGAATCGATTATATGCTGGCTGGTAGGTGTGACACCGTTCCAGTTAAAAACTCCGATGTCAGGGTTGGATATGAGTGATCCAGTCGAGCCGAATCCGATACCATCGGGGTCACCCAGGCACGCGCTGATCAATTCAGTGTTACCGTACTTACCGATAGCCACTGAGTTTGTCAATGACAGAGTTCCCCCGATCTTGCCCGATGCCGTAGTGTTGAGCGCCTTTGTGGAGAATGCATCCTGGGTATCGGAGCTGTCGGTCCTGAAATAGACATCCAGGGGATTTGCCGCAAGTGGGTCGGCAGAAAAGGTTGCGGTTGTATTCTTGTCGCTCTTTAATACTGTCTCTAGATCCGCCCATGTCGTAATGTATCCGGTGGTGTTTCCATACCAAGAGGGCAATGAGTCCGCATTCCGAGGGACTCCCTGTGTGTCGGTGTTCGATATTGTTATACTCGAATTTCCATCGACTGCAATCGATTTTTGGTAACCGCTCTGGTTTGGACCGGTAATGGCTAAGATACCGCCGGTTAGGACAGTTTCAGTCCAGTTAGAAGTCAGGTTTTGCAAGTTAACCCGGAAAGTTGCGGCGACAGCATCGGCGGTTTCTCCCGCCGTTGTCACCACGCTTATTTGTACATTATCAGGCAGGGTAACGACGATGGTTCCGGCTGCGCTTGCAGCCCCGAAGGTCAGTGTGTCATTAACAAGTCTATCATCTTTACCATCGACAAAGCCAGCTTCCGTGGGCAGAGGTCCGATAATACCATCGGTGGAATTAGTCTTACTGCAGCCGCTATGTGTGGGCCCGGTAAAGTCCACCAGACCCCCAGTGGGGTTAGTAGAGGTCCAGTTAGTGGGCAAGGCTGTCTTGAACAGTAAGGCCACCTGATCCGCGGTCTGAGGGGCGCTTGGAATGACCACATGCAGTGGTGTTTTATCCGGTAGGGTAACGATTATGGTACCTGCCGCGGTGGCCGGACCAAATCTCAGGGAGTCCTTTGCAGGGGTGATCGTAATCCCGTCCGTGAAGGCGGTTTCCGTGGGCAGAGGTCCGATAACACCATCGGCGAAAACTGTCTTATTGCAGCCGCTCTGTGTTGGCCCGGTAAGGTTTACCAGACCCCCGGGCGAGATGGTACAGGTCCAGTTTGTGGGCAAGGCACTTTGGAAAAGTGAGGCGACCTGGACGGCGGTCTGAGGGGCGCTTGGAATGACCACTTGCACTTGTGTTTTATCCGGGAGAGTTATATTGATCTGTCCTGCCGCGGTGGCCGGACCAAATTTCAGGGAGTCCTTTGCATGGGTGATCGGAATCCCGTCCGTGAAGGCGGTTTCCGTGGGTAGGGCACCGCTAACGCCATTGGCAGCTCTTGAGGGTTGACCGCTCTGTCCTGGAGCTGCAAAAGTAACGGCATTCCCAATTTGGCTAATGAGCTCCAAATCAGCTGGCAATGCACTTTGGAATAGTGAGGCGACCTGGACGGCGGTCTTGGGGGCACTTGCGATGACCACCGGTAACAGTGTTCCATTGGGTAGGGTGACGATGATGCTTCCGACCGCACTGGCCGGGCCAAATGTTAGGGTGTCCATTAGGCCCTGAACGCCCACGCGACCCTTCACAAAGCCATTTTCTGTTGGCAGGGCTCCAGATACGCCATAGATGGATGTCGTTTTATTATAACCGCCATGAGGTGGGCCGGAAAGGTTTAACATACCACCGGAGGGGACCGTTGCTGTCCAATTCGATGGCAAGGCTAATCGGAACGCTGTGGCGACCGCAATTTCCGATTCGCCTGAGGTGGTGGGCACTCTTACTCGGGTCTTGTCTGGCAGAGTGATGATAATGGTTCCAATCGCTGTTGACGAGTTGAAGGTCAGGGTATCCTTCACTGGAGTGGCTGTAGTCGTATTACCATCAACAAATCCAGATTCTGAAGGCAGGGCCCCAGAAACCACTTCCGCAGCCGTTGAGTTTGTGCCGACCAGATCCGGACCCGAGAAAGTAACCGTTCCAGCCATTTGGCTTATGAGGTTCCAGCCATTTGGCAGGGCACTTTGAAATAGTGAGGCGACCTGGGCAGCGCTCTTAGGGGCATTGGCGATGATCAAGGGCACATGCGTTCCATCCGGAAGTGTGATATCCATGGTCCCGACCGCACTGGCCGGGCCAAAGGTAAGCGAATCGATGATGGCTTGACCGCCGACATCGCCAATAAAGAAGTTGCTTTCCGTGGGTAGGGCCCCGGTGACACCATCGGCTGCGGTCGATCCCTGGTAACCGCTCTGCATTGGACCGGAAAGTGTCACGACACCGCCGGCGAGGACCGTTCCGGTCCAGTTGGTCGGCAGCTTGGATTGGAAATCAGAGGCGACCGCATCGGCGGTTTCATTTGCGGTGGTGGCCGCGGTAATCCGTATCTTGTCCGGCAGGGTGACTATAATGGTCCCGACCGCGCTGGCCGGGCTAAAGGTCAGCTTATCCTTGACCCGGACGCCGGCGTTACCGTCAGAGAATCCGTTTTCCGTGGGTAGAGCCCCAGTAAGACTTTCGGTCGCGGTTGAGCCGTGTTGGTAACCGCTCTGCATGGGACCAGAAAGGTTCACCATGCCGCCGAGGACCGTTCCGGTCCAGTTGGTCGGCAGCTTGGTCTGGAAATCAGAGGCGACCGCGTTCGCGGATTCACCCGCCGAGGTGATCACTTTTACTTGCACGTTGTCCGGCAGGGTGACGATGAGGGTTCCAGCCACAGTTGAAGGGTTAAAGGTCAGTTGATCTTTTACGTGAGTTTTCGAGCTACCATCAACAAATCCACTTTCTGTGGGCTTGGCCCCTGAAACGCCATTTTCTATCGGCGGTATGGTGGTACCATAGGTGCCAAAGTCCGCTTTTGGACCAATAAATGTTACCGTGTCAATGGAGGTGGAGGTGAGGGATGCACTCCACCCGCTTGGGGTCGCGTTGATGAATGCCATGGCAACTGCATGGGCGGGTTCGCCGCCAATCGGGATGTTGATAGTGATGCTGACATCGGAGGCGAGCTTGAGGGTCGCAGTTCCAGCCGCGGTTGCTGCACTAAAGGTTATGATGTCGGTCTGATTTTGTCCCGTAGAAGGATTCAAAGCACATCCGAGAGCCGCGGCCGTGACTTTTCCGTTCTTCTGGTAGATGGCATCCGCAATCGTCTGGTTCATGTTGATGTACTGTCCATTGACCACAGAAATTCCGTGGTTATTGAGCGTGGCTTTGGCAATGAACATACTCACGCCATCGTAGGCAATGATAGATTGAACCAGGTTCGGATGGCTGGTGCTTGTTCCGGCTATGACTTGATCCTCATCCATGGAGATCATGCCAACGCTGACAAGGTCCTTCTCCGCCGCGAGCAGACCGGCACCGCTACCGGAGCCGACATAGCTCACCTTGAAACCAGTATGGTCCTTCTCGAATGCCGGCACAATGGTGTTCATGAGTTCGGCCACCGTGGTGCTTCCGGTCATGGTAATCTGCGTGGACAAGATCTGCGTGTTGTCGAGGCTCGTCGATATGGTCTTCTGCCATCCCGTTTCAAACAAAAAGAATGCGGTGCCTGCTGCTACGGTCATGAACACCAACAGAATTGTAGCCACTATGGGCGAAATAGCCCTGGAGTCCCTCTTCAGTTTCTTGAGAGATACTCTCTTTGGCTTGTAATCCTTCATTTATTCCTCTCCCTTAATATACCGGACTTCACAACCTCACTCAGTAATGCAAGGTCTGCGGGCGTCGAGCCCGGATTACTTACAAAAACGGAATTTATAGGCATTGTTCAAACGAAATAAATAGTGAACATAGAAATATCAGTTTCAGTTCGTTTTCTAATAACAAATAGAGAAAATACATCCGGTTTTCTCTATACCTGAATGTTAAATAACTCGCATAGTTTAGTTGAAAGTTTATGAATGAAGAATTGTATCATGCATTTGTCTGGGAAGCTTCGACATCCGAATCGTTGATCAGGTTCACAGTCTCGTTCTGCTCCACCATTACCTTGACTAGGTCCTCATCGATCTGAACGGCTCTGGCTTTGACAGCATTCTCCAATAGGAAGTCGGCGTATTTCAGCAGCGCCCGTGGATTGCCTTTTGCCATTCCATTCAATTCGCCTATTGAATCTGCTGTGAACGGATATAAGGCATCCATGTCGTCGACCAGTCTTTTAGCCAGCAGTCTCTTGGCAATCATGAGTGTGGCCTCGTGGACGCTCAGCGGGGGGATGACCAGCTTTCGATTTATGCGCTCGTTGAGAGTGGCATTGGAGTACAACACGCCTTTGAAGTACTTCTCATCGCCGGAAAGCACAACCATTACTCCTGGAACAATCTCATTGGTCACCACATAGAGAATCTGCAAGAACTGTTCCATGTCCTCTTTTTCCGGAAGACGATGCAGGTCGTTGATCAGCAGGAAAGCAGGTGTGTTCGCGTTTAGTGCATCGGCTATAACGTGACCGATCTTCTCTGGATCGTAATCTGCACCGTCTTTGGAGATTATTTTTGATGCTTTCTTAACCGCCTTGATCCACTTCCCCGATTTGAGGCTTTTGCTTCCTCCAGTATTCTTTTTATCCAGCATCGATTCAAGGATGTTCTTAACCATCCATTGCGTTTCGGTTGTGACACCACCCATAACGCAGAACGCTCCTCTACGGGCTGCCTCATTCTTGAGCAGGAGGAGTCTTTCGGTCTTTCCCGCACCGAGCATCCCCATCAGGGCGATTACTGCCTTGTTTTCTTTGCTCAGGGTCTCTTCCCTGATCTCGATGATATCCTTGTCAATGAATTGGGGCACATGGAATATCTCCACGTCCTCCAGATTCTCACTTGAAAGGTCACGGAAAGGATTGCCACTCAGTCCGTAGCGCTCGAAGCCAGTCTTCTCCAAGATTATACCACCCTATATCGCAGATCGATGTTTATTCTTCCCTCTTCATAGGTATAGTAGATATTTCGGTCATAGGACGATCCAGCCATCCATTTTGGTATTCGAATAAAACGGGTGAGCCCGTCGGCAGCGTCCTTTGACAGGAATTGAATGATACCGTCGGCATAGAACCCGGACAACACCTCCGCACTCTGGTCGAACATCCCAAATTCCACCAACTGGATTACAACCGCGCCGCTGACACGGCAGGCTGACTTGACATCCTCCATGACGCGTTTAAAATCCGAGGCTTCACGTCCCTGCATAAGATATGAAAGAGAATCGATGATCAATACGCTCTTTTTGTTCAAGTGGTCCCTCCATAGGGTTGGAGCGTCCCCCTCGACGAGCGTCAAATCATCTTTCCATTTGCCAGGCAATGCCTGGAGGGATCCACATCGACCGCGTGGGCAAACATACGATATGTTCCATCCATTCTCTTTTGCGGTGGAGGCCATGACACTCACCATCACCGCCTTGGGCGGGTCTACCCCGCCCTCGATTGAAATCATGGACCCCTCGGGGACTTCTTTAATGAATTGATTTAGTCCTGGAATGCTAATAGGGATGCCCACCTATCGATGATTCAGGGTATCTATCTTAAGCATATTGACAGTACAATAGTGTTGAGAATGTACTCTATTTTCTAATCATACACCATTTTATCAAAATCCATCAAGAGACAGAACAATATGTCATTAGGTCTGTCCATGTCACTAGCTCCACCTCCGTATTATCCAAATCAGACCACTCGATACTTTAGGTCCAAACTGATCCGACCATCATTGAAAGCATAGAAGATGTTGTCATCAAAACATGTCCTATCAACCCAGAGCGGAATGCGCATGAACCGTTTCATCCCTTCAGAACTCTCGACCGTCATGAATTTGATCAATCCATCGGAATAATGCATCAGCGCTGCCTCCGTTCGTTCATCCAGCATTCCATCGTCGATGACCAGAACAAAGAGGGAACTAGTCATTCTTGAGGCTAACTTGAAATCCATGATCTTGGCACACGCGTAACTGATGTCGTTCTCAAGCAATAGAAAGGAAAAAGAATCAACTACAACCAGGGAACCGGATGGGATTGTTTCCATGAGATCCTCTTTTAAGAAGTCAATAACATTCACGTCAGTGGCAGCGGGGAAATATTCCTGAAGCAGTTCTTCCACTTCAATCCTGGACCTTGATGTAATAATGTTAACGCTTCGTCCCGATATATTGGCCGTCTCAACCAAATGAAATGCGAAGAAGGTCTTCGCTGGATCAACGCCACCCTTGACAAAGACTACGGCTCCGAAAGGCAGGATAGGGATAAATTGTTCGAGACCTGGAATATCGATAGGAACGTCCACGGTGAATTGGATGCAATGGAATCAGCTTAAGCCTGATGCCCGTAAGTAATGGAATGAAACAGCTGGTATATACTGGACGGAGGTTTAGCTATTCTATTTTCATCAGAATTAAAACAGACGGAACGGTCCAAGGCTTGAATGAAGAAGCTCGCGAACGATCAATCAGCCATTTCCGAGATTGTGGGCGCGCTTATGCTAATACTGATAGTCGTTATCGCGGCCAGCTCATTGGCGGTCTTTGTCTCCCAACAACAAAAGATCTTGCAGGACAACCAATTGATCAAGGATCAAAAAAATGGAGAACTCTTGCTCATCTCTTCTCTCAAGACATCGACAATCGATCACGTAAATTGGGCGAACCTGAGCATAACCGTGTCAAACATGCACCAAGGGTCATCTGAGATTGATCAGATATCCATCAACAATCATGTACTACGCTTCTTCAATGTGACTACGTTTAGTATGGCCACTAATAGTTATGTAAATACTCCGCTTAGCTTTACGTCAAAATGGATCATACCCTCTCAGCAGGTCGTTCATCTGAATGTTGTCATGACTGACTTCGTCGAGAAGGGAGTAAACCTAACGGTTGACGGCCCGATATTTTTAGATCTTTTTACAGCTTATTCAAACGATTTTACCAAAGACTTCTATCCACCAACATCGATAATCAGTATCAATACAGAGAGTCAGTGGGATAGTTTGGCGAATAAATTTACTGCCTATCTGATTTTGGATGGGTCCCAATCTGATCAACCCGGAGACGGCTCGATCGTCAAGTGGAGCTGGACGGTCGAAGATAGCGTCGGGACCAACCACACCTTGGATGGAAGGAAAGTACACTTCGATCCTATCGTTGGCGTGACCGGTAATTACACGATAACCCTGCAGGTTCAGAACGTTAATGGCATGGTCGGTACTTCAACAACGACATATCGATTCTGAAGGGAGCCCTCCCCTGTCAAATTTTTGTATTTTCTTCTGATTCGTGATTATAATGTTGCTAAGTAATTGGTATTTCAACTCGAAATATATTTTATCAATCCAGTATATATTATAAATATTTCAAAATTGATATTGACAGGTATATTCATTATATACTCTATTTTCAAATTAGATATCATAGTGATCTGAAGATGGGCAAGAAACTAAGGTTGTTCGTGATCATCGCCGGGGGCTGTTGGATGCTCGGAGAAGGGGCTCGGATGGTCGTTATGTCCCTCTTCTTCCAGGGTTGGCACTACTCACCGAACATTTTCGACATGTTCTTTGATTGGGTCCCGTTAACGATCCTAGGCTCGATCTTCTTCTATGAAGGGATCAAATCATTCTACGATAGTAAGGTCGAAGAGCAGGACCGGTCCAAGGAGATCGCGTTGGTCGCTGTCAACAAGGAGCACCGTCACCGCTTCAGGGCGACAAAATTCCCGAAGTGAAATAGATTCGAAAAAGAAAGGAAGCGACCCTATGGTCACTTCTTTTTCGACGTCTTTTTCGGCGCGGCCTTCTTCGGCTTTTCATCCGCCTTCTCATTTGCCGCATCCTCTTCGTCCCACTCGGCCATCAGCTTCGAGATGCCATGCTTGGCATTGGACCAGGTCGGCACGCCGCCGGTGAGGACCGCGATCGACAAAGCTTCCATGATCTCCTCGCGCGTAGCGCCGAAGTTCTTGGCCACCTTGGCCTGGGGATATATGCAGTCGTCACACATCCGAACCGAGACGCATGCCAGCGCGATGAGGCGCTTGGTCTTCTTGTCCAGGGCGCCCTTGTACTCCATTATCTCGTCCATGTCCTTGATCAGGATCGCCAGGTCGGGGTGGTGCTTTTGAATGTGGCTGAGCGTGAGCGGCACGAAGTTGCCCATCCTAACCGAGAGCTCGTCAACGGCCTCATCGGCCTTCATGCATTTTCCCTTGTCCTTTGAACATGCATCCATTTTTTCACACCTTACCGTAGGTATTATTCGAGGTGCCGTATTATGTTTGCCGTCCAGCTCACTTTTCCGAAAGCTCGTGCCAGTTGGAGCCGTGACCTTCGGGTTCCTCAGTGTCCCTTTCCTTCTTGGGTGCGATCAGATTGTTGATCAGATCCTTCTTCCGCTCCGCCGGGTCCATCCTCTCCCCGGTGACCATGTATACGACCCGCTCTCCGATGTTGCACGAGTGGTCCGCTATGCGCTCAAGGTACCTGGCGACCAGGATGTAGTTGATGCCGGCGGTGATCTTCTTCTGATCTTCCATCATGTAGGTGAGGATCTCACGGAAGATCGTGTCATAAAGGGCATCGACCTCGTCATCCCGCTCAAACAGTTCCCTGGCCATGACCGAATCGCGCTTGGTGAAGCTCTCTATCGAGTCATGGACCATATCGACCACCAGGTCGGCCATGTGCTGGATGTTGACCATCCGGGTGAAATGTCCCTGAGCCTCGAGCACATCTGACACCTCGGCGATGTCATGAGCGTATCGTCCTATCCGGTTCAGGTCCTCGATGATCTTCAGGCAGGTGGACACTGTCCTCAGATCTCCCGCTACCGGGCTGTACAATGCAATGAGGTCCAAGCAGTGCTTTTCCACCAGGTTATCGTAATGGTAGAGCTCCTTGTCCAGCCGGTTGACGTCATCCTTCAGGACGTCGTCACCGGTGGCGATCAGCTTCACACCTTTCTCTATCGCCTCGTTCGCCCGGTCCGTCATCTCCCGGACCTCCCGGTTCAGCCCATCCATCTCTTGCAGGAATGTTATATTCGATGTCATTTCAACCCATCCTCCCAGTGATATATTGCTCGGTGAGATCCTTTTGCGGATTCTCGAAGATCTGCTTCGTATCCCCCATCTCTATTAGTTCGCCCATGTAGAAGTATGCTGTCTTGTCGGCAACTCGTGCCGCCTGCTGCATGTTATGCGTAACGATGAGCACCGTGAAATCCTTCTTCAGGTCGATCAGCAGATCCTCGATCTTGGCAGTGGCGATCGGGTCGAGCGCTGAGCACGGTTCATCGAACAATATCACGTCCGGTTTTACGGCCAGCGCCCGGGCGATGCAAAGACGCTGCTGCTGTCCGCCCGATAGAGCGTATGCCGATTTGTCGAGCCGGTCCTTTACCTCCTCCCACAATGCTGCTCGTTTCAGGCTCCATTCCACGTTATCCTTCAGCTCCTCCTTGGTGATCTTGCGGTGTTTCTTGCGCTTCTTGGGATCCGTCTCCTTCTCGTCGATGGAATCGATCCCGTGCAGCCTCGGCGCATAGGCGATGTTCTCGAATATGGACTTGGGGAATGGGTTCGGTTTCTGGAAGACCATTCCGATATGCCGTCTGACGTCCACGACGTCGACCCCTTTGCCATAGATGTCCGTGTCGTCCACCTTGACTCCGCCCTTGACCGTGCACGAAGGTATCAGGTCGTTCATCCGGTTGATGCTCCGGATGAAGGTGGACTTCCCGCATCCGGACGGACCGATGATGGCGGTTATCTCGTTGGCGTTGATGTTCATGTTCACGCCCTTGAGAGCGTGGTTCTTATCGAAATAAACGTTCAGATCCTCGATGCTGATTTTGACTGGCATGATTACCACCTGTACTTGTCACGGTATTTCTTTCTCAGATAGATCGCGAAGATGTTCATCCCGATGACGATGCACAGCAATACCAGAGCCGATGCATACTGGATCGGTGCTGTAAGCGTAGCATTCGTCGATTGGGAGGACATGATGTAGATGTGATACGGCAATGCCATGTAGGGACCGAAGAGCGAAGGCAGACCGGGTGCCAATGCGGTTGCTCCCAGGGCCAATATCGGTGCGGTCTCACCGGCCGCCCTGGATAGCGAAAGGATCATTCCGGTCAGGATCCCGGGCATGGCATATGGGATGACATGATGCCGCACCGTCTGCCACTTTGTCGCGCCGACAGCCAATGACGCTTCTCTGACCGTCGGCGGGACCGCGATCAAAGCTTCCCTAGTTGTCACGATGATAACAGGAAGGACGAGCAATCCGAGAGTGATGCCGGCGACCAATATGCCCACATCCAGTTGCAGATAGGCGACCAGCAGGCCCAGGCCGAGCAGACCATAGACGATCGAAGGCACGCCGGCCAGGTTGTGGACGATGATCCACACTACTTTAGCGAATCTGCTCTTTCCCTGATATTCGACCAGATATACTGCGCCAAGAACGCCGATGGGCACGGAGAACGCCAGGACCACTAACATCAGATAGATCGTCCCGACGATGGCTGGGAATATCCCGCCCTGGGTCATTGACCCGTGAGTGTCGATCTTGGGCGCCTGGGTTAGGAAATCTATGCTTAATTTTCCAATGCCGCCGAACAGGATGAAACCGATCAATATGGCCAGTATCCCGACCACCAACAGAGCGCAGCCGCGGAAGGCCATGAAGTAAAGCTCTTCCTTTTCCTTCCTGTTCATTCGTATGCCTCCCTGAACTTTTTGAGGATCAACTCTGCGGCTAGATTGATGACGAACGTTAATAGGAACAGAAGCAGGCCGACGGCGAACAATGCGTTGTAATGGATCTCGGTCCTAGCCACCTCCTGTATGTCCAGTGCGATGGCCGACGTCATCGTCTCCATCGGGTTGAAGATGTTGGTCGTGAGCTGGCGGGCACTCCCGGTGGCCATAAGCACCGTCATCGTCTCACCGATGGCCCTCCCGAAGGAGAGGATGATCGCCGCAACGATCCCTGACAATGACGCGGGAATGACAACTCCTCGAATTGTCTCCCACTTGGTGGCGCCCAAGGCCATCGACGCCTCCCTAAGGTTTCCCGGGACGGAGTTCATCGCGTCCTCGGAGATGCTGACCATAATCGGGATCATCATGATGGCCAGGGCAATGGCGCCGACCATGCCGTTCAACGTCGTTCCGGTGTTGAACACGGCCATTACGAAATGGGAGAGCACGAGCATAGCGAAAAGGCCGAAGACGATGGATGGAACGCCGGCCAACAGCTCGATAACCGGTTTAAGATATTTCTTGATAGATGGATGGGCGACCTCCGCCAGATAGATCGTGCATCCGATGCCGATGGGGATAGCGATCGCCGCCGCAACTATGCTTGTGAGCAACGTGCCAACGAAAAGCGGAAGCACACCAAAGAGACCGGACGCTGGAGCCCATTCGGAACCGGTCAGGAAATTCAACAGTGGGACCTGGGCGAAGAATGGATAGGCCTGGGAGACCAGGAATATGAAGACCGCGCCCAATGTGAATATGGATATGGAAGCGAAGACCAGAAGCCCCTTCTCGATCAGGAATTCGGTTATCCTGGAGAAACGGCTGCGGCTACTAGTTACAAGATCTAGGCTCATACTAAGACCTCAAAATACAGTAAATGAAGAGGAAAGGAAAGGGTTTGGATATCGTCTCCATTCATGGAGATGACCTTAGTTCACCAGGGACAACTTCGTTTCAGACATCTGGACCAGGGAAACGATGCTGTTCCCGCCTTCCATGACGGTCTGGGAAGCGGTGGTGGCTTCCTTGGCATAACCGATTCCGACATAG
>JBEKDM010000023.1:0-23140 GCA_050014375.1 Methanomassiliicoccales archaeon
GAAGAAGTATCCCCAGTTATTGCCGAGCAGCTCGTAGGTCGTATAGCCGAACAAAGCTGCTGCGATGATACAAGCCACATAATAGCCGCGGTTCAAAGCCTTCATCGGCTCCTCGTTCTCGTTCTTCAGCTTTACAGTGAAGATACCGATGATACCGGCGAACACACCGAAGGCACGAACGATCAGCGGGAACAGGATCCAGCCGGTTTGTCCGGTGAGGGCGTATATCGAGAATCCGAGGATCATTGCGCCGATGTTCTCGGCGGCGGTCGATTCGAACAGGTCAGCGCCACGACCGGCGCAGTCGCCGACATTGTCTCCGACGAGGTCTGCGATGACCGCCGGGTTCTTTGGCGAGTCTTCCGGGATGCCTGCCTCGACCTTTCCTACCAGGTCAGCACCGACATCTGCCGCCTTCGTGTAGATTCCTCCGCCCAGTTGGGCGAAGAGAGCCGCGAAGGACGCACCAAATGCATATCCGACGACCATGAAGAGTGCAGTACCGATGCCCTTGTCGTAAGTGATCCCGTTGATCGTCACGATGTCAGAGGGTACGATGAATCCCTGGAACAGGAAGAACATGCCGGCCACACCCAATAGGGATAGGGAGACGACAGCCAATCCAGAGACAGCTCCTCCACGGAAGGAGACTTGCAGGGCCTCTCCGAGCGACCTTCTCGCGGCGCTCGCGGTCCTGATGTTCGAGTTCACAGACACATACATTCCGATGTATCCCGATAAGGCTGAGAAAAAGGCACCCATCAGGAAAGCCACACCAGTCTGCCAGTTGATGCCGATCATTATGATGACACCAAGAATGGCACTGATGATAGCTATCGTCTTGTATTGACGAGCAAGGTAGGCCATAGCCCCTTCGCGTATCGCGTCACCGATCGCCTTCATCTCAGGCGTTCCGGTGTCCTTCTTGAATATCTGCCAAGATAGGATGCCCGCGGTAAGCAGACCAACCAAGCCCGCAATTGGTATAACGTAAACCAATGAATTCATATCCATAGTTTAAACCCCGTTTGCGAGTTTAGGGCATAATAATGGTTCGTATATAAATCGCTTATCCTGATATCCGAACCGAAAAGGTTAATCTGGATGACTTGCTAAATGTTGGCCTACAAACGCCTTCCTTATATTACTATCAGAATAGCAGCTTTTTCGATATGGTCCGATCGAGGGCTCGATTTAGATTCCTATAATACTCATAATCAGAATGTGGAGCATAAAATCTGATTCTTAACGGAAATGAAAAGAACGATGAAAGAAGAAAAATATGAAGAATGGGTCGACAGGACCCCGACTCAGAATCTAGCCTTCAAGACGACCATTCCTTCCCTGCGGGAGATATCGATCGACTGCTTACCGGTCTGGTGGTTGGTTCCTCTCATCTTCAGCACCTCCAGGTACTTCCGCCGGGCGCCCATCTCCTCTGACAGCATCAACAATATGATCCCGTCCACGGCGTACGATATCTCTGTGGGATACAGTTCCCCGGGATTCACCTCACCCGTGACGAGCGTGGTGGCATTCCAATTCTTCAAGCGGTTGGACAGGTCGAACAGGAACTGACGATAATCACCCTTCATCATGCCTCCGATCACAGTTATCGGGTCGATGACGATGCGCTGTGGTACGACCTCGGCGATCTTCTCCTCGATGATCGACATAAGCTCACTTGGCTTTGTGTCCCTGATCTTGGCACCCAGGTCCATGTAGACAATCTCGTCGTTGAAATAACCCTGGTCCATGAAATCGAATTGAGATGCGTAACGCAGCATCCACTGGGTCGGTTCGCTGAGGGTTGTGAAATATAGGCCTTGCTCGCCCTTCTTGGCCCCTTCGCATAGGTATTTCAACGCGAAGGTGGTCTTTCCTGTCCCTGCCGGACCGGCGACAAGGATAACAGAAGGGAACGGGAACCCTCCCTCGATCATATCGTCTAGACCAGGTATGCCGCTGGTCAACCGGATCAAGTCAGGTCTCTTCTTGCTAGAATCATTTTCCATTAATGGCTCACCCCGTTGAAACTTAAGTCGCTTATACGCCTGGAGCGCCTCTCCATGTCCGCATCCGGAACGCCGGCGGGCGTCTCACTGATGTTTACCTCTCTCTTGCAGAGAGCTCGGGCCATTTCGTAAAGAGCCTGGTTCCGCTCCTTGTCAACCACCAGGGGGATGGCCATCCTCCCATTCATGCTGAGGACGTTCACAAAATCATGCAGGAACGATTCCACGGCAGAAAAACTGTTGTAGGTGAGCAGCGCGGCCAGGTTGTCTATCATGGCGAACGCGCAACCTTTGAGATTGATGGAGCTTCCATTGGTCCGTAGGGTCCATTCCTTTATCGCTCCAGGCAGATCGTCTATATGGAACGGTCCGTCAACAAAGCTGACGTTCGCCTGGGCCATCTTGCAGTCCGCCGAGAACTGGCTGATGGCGTCGACGAAAATAAGACCCTGAACGTTGATCTGGTGCATGGTCAGCAAATGCACCATGTACTGGTGTGGCCGATCTACGGAAATGAACATCCCTGACCTACCGTTCTCGTCCGAGAGCGCTTTGAGGAGCAGCATGTTGACCCTGACGAATTGGGTCGATTTGACGTCAAGAAGGATAGGGCCGGTAAACGCGGGATCACCTACGCTTTCCTTTAGACGCATTGTCAACTTGATATCCTTCTCATTCATGCCAGTCTTTCGTTAAATTGTGATATATAATATTTAAACCCTTTTCGGTGCTTATCTAATCGGATACGCAGGTCCAACGTGGTAAAGAGAGCAGCCACGATCTGAAAAATGGGCGGGCCCAATATATCGCCCCCGATATTCTATTCTAGTATTAGGACAATTACCGCAGGAGTGTTTCATTGGACCAGGCAGACCTGTTAGGACTTCTGTTGGTTTACTTGTATGTGGGATCAGTGGTCCTGATTGCGATCCGCTCCTCATATCTTAACGAAAAAGGCTGGAACCGTAAGTTCATCCATATCATGATCGGGAACATAGTGCTCTTCTGGTGGATATTCGACGATAAGTTCGTCATGGCATTTCTGGCCGCAGCACCTTTCATCCCGATCCTCATGTACTCGTCTTTGAAGGGTGGGAGCATCAAGGAGAAGAACGAGCCAAGAACGCTCCGTTCTGCCCTGGCCGATGCTTCGTTGAACGGACATCGGTTCGGACTGGTCTATTATGCCATCTCCTGGACGTTGCTTGCGTTTCTATTGTTCGACCACCGTCTGATCGCTTCCATCGCAATAGTATCCATGGCTTACGGCGATGGCATGGGTGGGCTCATCGGCAGAAGGTTCGGCCATAGAAGGTTGCTCGGAAAGAAAACGCTCGAAGGTTCCTCGGCGGTCCTGGTTTTCACAACGCTCGCTATCCTCGCGGTCATCGCTTTCTACGGCCTGCTGTCTATACTAGGATGGATCCCGGTCCATGACGTCCCCATGACCATGGCGTTTATGATCGCCCTCCTGACCGGCATCTATGTCTCGTTCGTTGAACTGATAACCCCAGGAGAGTTTGATAACCTGGTCATCCCTTTGTCTGTGGGGCTAATACTATTGCTTGCAGGTGTCTGAATTGAGATGGATAGTGGTCGACGGCATCGACGGCTCGGGCAAATCGACCTATGCCGGACTTATCGAGAAATACTACCGGGACCGAGGCGAGAAGGTCATCCTCCATATCCATCCATCATCGGGGATATCGGGCCGGATAACGCGTCGGGCGTTGCAATCTAGGGGCAAGGCGATGCACGCGGTGGCCTCGATTTTCTTCATCGCCGATGTGCTTAGATCACTGATGATGTTGAAAAAGGAGAAAGGCCGGTACGATACCGTGGTCTTCGTCCGTTATATCATGGCCACCGCGTATCTGCCAGACCGTCTGGCTCCTTTGGGGTACAAATTCATCTCTAAGCTGCTTCCAGTTCCGGAGAGACTTGTGGTCATCGACATCGATCCGGCGATCGCGAACGAAAGGATATCCATACGCGCCGAGAAGAAAGAGATGTTCGAAGACCCGGCTAACCTCATGAGGGCAAGGGAGAAGCTATTGTCATTGGCTTCCTCAGAATGGAAGGTCATCGACAATTCCGTCACGATGGAGAAGGGCAAGGATTCCCTCTACCGATTATTGGAATATTGGGACAAGGTCTACGGTTGATATTTCGATACTTAGCATGGCTTGTCCGGCGGGATCTGGATGTCAACGAAGTGCTCCTCATGCAAGAGGGGGCATTCTTCCGATTCGCACGGCTCGATATGGATGAGAACGTTCGTGTTCTTCAATCTGGATTCGATCTCCTTCTCCAGCGTATCGCAGACCTGGTGTGCGTCATGTACACTGATGTCCTTCTTGACCACCAAGTGCATGTCGATGAACCTTTCCGACCCGGCCTTCCTGGTCCTCAAGGCATGATAGCCGATGAACATCTTGCAGTGCTTGGCCATGATCGTCTTAATGACCGCCTCTTCCTCGGGAGGCAATTGCTGGTCGATCAGTCCCTTGCTCGCTTCTTTCGTCAGGTCCCATGCGGCTTTTACGATAAGGCAGGCGACCAGGATGGCGACGATGGGGTCCAGGATAGCTATTTGGGTTATCTGGATCAGGATCAGGCCGAGGAACACCCCCAGGGAGGTCAGCACGTCCGTCCTCAGGTGGAGGCCGTCGGCGATCAGCGCCATGGAATCCTCTTCCCGGCCGACCTTCAGAAGCATGTGGGAGACATAAAGATTCACGATCACGGATATGCCCATGATGATGATACCGGCGAGCAGGAACTCCGGTGCGGTGTGGTCGAACAATTTGCCTATTGCCTCATAAACGATAAGGCCAGCAGCGAAAAGGATCAGGATCGCCTCGATGACACCAGCATAGTTCTCGTATTTCCCGTGACCATAGGGGTGTTCCTTGTCCGCCGGCTGACCGGACTTTTTCACCGAATAGTTGGCGATGACCGCTGCGACCAGGTCGATCATCGAGTGTATCCCTTCGGACAGGACCGATATCGAACCTATGGCGATCCCGGTGACAAGCTTCAGTCCGACCAGGCCAGAATTGCTGTAGATGGAATATCTCGCGACGCGCACCTTTCTCTGTGTCAACATAGGGCCAATTTGCTGATGGGTTATAGGGTTTTGCTTTCCCAAGGAAAACATGCAGTTCCACATCGAACCATGCAAGGTCAGGAACTTTTTTCTAGGAGCATTCCTTCAGATGTCCTCGGAAGTGTTGCCAATGGAAGAGAATGTGGTCAAGGACATCAAGATCGAAGGCCCGATGACCGTCGACGAATTGATGCGCCAGATGAGCGAATCCGGCGGTTTCACCGGACGTAAGCTCGCCGATGCGACGGATATCATCGAGAAGATGGTTAAGGACGAAAAGTGCGTCATCTTCCTTTCGTTCCCGGCGTGCATCATGGCCACGGGCACGAGGGGCGTCCTGGTGGAGCTGGTCAAGAGGAAGTTAGTGGACGTGATCATTACCACCTGTGGCACATTGGACCATGACCTGGCACGGACCTGGAAGCATTACTATAAGGGCGATTTCCTGATGGATGATGCTGAGCTGAGGCGCGAGGGTGTTAACCGCCTAGGCAACGTGCTCGTCCCGGACGAGAGCTACGGCCTTGTGCTGGAAGAGAAGCTCATCCCCATGTTCGAGGAGATACTTGAGGGCAGGGACTCCATTTCCACGCGGGAGCTAATTGATGAGGTCGGAAAGCGCCTGGACAATGAGGAATCGTTGCTCTACTGGGCTCATAAGAACAACATCCCCATCTTCGTGCCAGGGATCACTGACGGATCGTTCGGATCCCAGGCCTGGATGTACTGGCAGACCCACCGCAAGTTCAAGATCGACCTGTTCGCGGACGAACAAGAGCTCTCGGACATCATATTCCACGCCGACGATACCGGGGCCATAATCGTTGGCGGCGGCATCTCCAAGCATCACGTCATCTGGTGGAACCAGTTCAAGGGAGGACTGGACTATGCGGTGTACCTGACCACTGCCGCCGAGTACGATGGTTCGCTGAGCGGGGCCCAGGTCCGGGAAGCCGTTTCCTGGGGAAAGGTAAAGGAGACGGCAGCGCAGATCACAGTGGAAGGAGACGCCACGATCGCGCTGCCATTGATCGTCGCCAGCATAATTGAGCGAATGCAATGAGCAAGAACGTCGTGGTCATCGGGGGAGACGGCATCGGGCCGGAGGTCATCGCCTCGGCGGTCAAGGTGCTGGAGGCGGTCAGGGCACCTTTGGACCTGACATTCGCGAGGATGGGTCTGGAGTGCTTCAGGCAAACCGGGACCTACCTGCCAGACGAGACCATGGCTGCGTTGAACAGGGCTGATGCTTGCCTGTTCGGGGCGATCACCTCCCCCGATGCAAGCGTGAAGGACTATCGATCTCCCATTCTCCAGCTGCGCAAGCATTTTGACCTCTTCGCGAACGTCAGACCGGTTGCCAGGTTGATGCCGGACCTGGGGATCGGCGACCTGAACGCGGTCATCGTGCGCGAGAACACCGAGGGCATGTACACCGGCATCGAGCATTCCGAGAACGGCGTGGTGACGCTGGAGCGCAAGGTCTCCGAAAAAGCCTGTCACCGGCTGGTGCGCTATGCGATCGAGCATTGCCGCCAGGAAGGTATCCTCAAGATCACTTGTGTCCATAAAGCGAACGTCCTCAGGTTGTCGGACGGTTTGTTCAAGCGCATCTTCTACGAAGAAGTGGCCGGTTCAGGCCTCGAAGCGAACGATCTCCTGGTCGATGCGGCAGCGGCCGCGCTGATAATGAAACCCCAGCAGTTCGGCTGCTTGGTCACGCTGAACCTGTATGGTGACATCCTTTCGGATGAGGCAGCGGCCGTCGTGGGCGGCCTGGGATTTGCCCCATCAGTAAACCATGGCGACAAGTTTGATCTTTTCGAGCCGACGCATGGCTCCGCACCGGACATCGCCGGGAAGGGCATCGCCAATCCAACGGCCGCCATTCTCTCATCCACAATGATGCTGAAGAGCATGGGATTGAAGGATGATGCAGAAATGATCAAGAACGCCGTTATCTCCACGCTGAGAAGCGGTGTGAGGACCCCCGATGCGGGGGGAAAGGCAACTACCTGGGACTATACCCAGGCAGTCTTGGCCAAGCTGGATACCGGTCACCTGTAAAGTGGGTCATGAGAAGTGGCCAACTTCCGTTCGTTGGTAAGCCCTGCCAGTTTCATGACCTGGTATTTCTGTGCGTCACGGTAACTGCCACGCTTGTCATGTATGGAGTTGGCCTCGCGCGGCGTGACTGTCAGATCGGTCCTTTTCATGAACCGGTAGAGCATGTCCCCGCTGGGCAGGTCGAACCTGATGCCGAACATGCGGTTCTCGATGGCCGGGTCGATCTCTCGATCGTTGGAAGCGGCGATCATGTAGCCCTCGAACTCATCGATGAAGTTAAGGAACGCGACCACCGATTCGAGAAGCGAACCGAACGATTTCATATCGTTCCGGTTGTGCAGGATCAGGTCGCAGTCATCGATGAAAAGTATGCTGTCCTTTCCGACGGCGCGCTTGACCGAGTTCACGACCCTTATGGTGTCGCCGATGTATTCTCCGAGGAACATCGAGGCGGGGATCGAATAGGTCTTGAGGCCGCGTTGCTGGGCGTTCGCCAGCAGCTCATGTGCGAACAATGTCTTTCCAGTACCGGGCTCGCCGCTCAGCAGTACTTTCTTCCAGGGCTCCTTGCCGTCACGGAATAGTTTGAGATAGGCCTTTGCCAGATCGGAAGATATGAGCGATTCGTCAATGTTCTCGTCCGGACGCTTCACGAAGCCGAACTTCTCTACATCCATCCCGTCCTCTTGCACGGTGAGGTCGAGCCGGGTATGCCGGTCGGTATGGATGGCTTCGGCAGGCTCTATCTTCTCCACCTTGACGTAGATCATCTCGCCGATCTTGAAATCCTGGATATCCTCGTCCTTGAAGTACTCGATGATGAAATGCTCGAGCGAACGCTTGTTCATCGCATCGCCGCGGAACAACGGGAATACCCTGACCTTGACATTCTTAGCCCTGGAGAACATGCTGTATCACCTCAGGTGGTAGGACCGAATCGATCATGAACTTCGATTTCGGGTCCAAGTACTTCATCTTGATGAATGCTTTGATCTCATCGACCTCGAACAGCGGGACATGTTCCTTGTCGAGTATGGTGCCGAACGACGGCGAGATAATCATGCCGGTCAGATTCTCCAGCAGATCGTCCCCTATCCCAAAGGCCAGACGAGATGATTCATCGTAGCCATTTACCTGGAATTCGGTGTCCGGGTAATCGGTCTCGGAGAAGATGAGATACCTTTCCCCTTTCAGACCGGCCAACTGGGACATGATCGGGGCATAGGCCCTGATCCGGTCGTTTAGCAGGTCAGAATAGTCGTCGAGAACGGAGCTGGCCGCTGCCCAAACCCAGACCTCGCGGGCGAAGGCGGCATCGTCGCCGTCGTTCGCTTCTGTCGGCCTTAGTTCCATCCTCGCCAACCTGTCACCTAGGTCGCTCATACCTAATGATTCGTCGCATTGCGGGCAGGAACACCCGTAGCTAACCAGGTTGCCCACTGTAACGTACGGATCGTCGAAATGGAAAAGCGGCGGGATGATGTTCGAGAGCACGAACCCCTTGACCGCATCCGCATAGGGCGACTCGTTTATCGCCAGGGATATCATTTCCACCATCGGTGCCAGGTCTGCCCTTGGGCAGGCGAATGTTGACCTTAACCCGCTGGAATAGAGCGCCCTCATCCTCTGTGGCAGGTTCGTGCCGATGTTCACACCGACATGTAGCGCCCCGAAACTATCCACTAATGCGTCGACTCGGTCCGCCGAGGCGTCGTCGTCTAGAATGCTTATGTCCACTACAGGTACTGCTTTCCCATCTGAAAAGATCAGCCTGTGGCCTTCTTCGAAATTCATCTGTGCACCGTTTTCCTAATGCTGAGATCAGAATCAGTGCCGTGATATCATACAAGGAGTAATTAACCGTTCAGGAAAAAGGTCCGTCCCTCCAGTTATTGAAAGTGGTCAATCCGTGGCCGACCTAGACCGAGCCAGCTCCTTTGTTCTCTTGACCGCATCTTTGATCGCTTGGACCGTGCCTTTCCTTCGGTCATGCTTCATACATAACATGCAGGCGAGCTCCTTTGACTTCACCTCGCAGGCTTGAATGTCCCCGGCACCGGTATCGATGAAAAGAACACGGGTGAAACCATCGAACATTATCTTCATGAAGAAAAGCGGCTCGTAGCCTTGCTCTTGCAGGCTGTCCAGCTTGAAGATCTTGATCAGTCCGTCGGGACCGTTCTTCGCCCACCCCGCGGGATAGAACCAGGTGATGCCACCGGACTTCTTCTCCCGATGGTATTCGTCATCGGGGAGCATCGCGGCGATGCAGTCCTCATACTCCAGCATGACCGTAGGGACCTTCACCTTGTCTGGAATGCCCTTGAGCGTCTGGCAATAGGCGTAACCTAGGAAGACCGCGTCAAACTTGCCCTCCATGGTAGCAAGGCGCTCCAGGATCTTGCTCAGGAGCTCATCTGTGTAGATGTGAAGGCCGAAATCCAGATACTCGCGGTAGACGATGTCCGGGTCGTCCTTGGTGACCTGCTCAATCTCTTCCTTGATCGCGTCGCAACCGAGGATGGCGATCCGCATGTTTCTCAGATGCGTTACCGCATCATTAAGATAGTGCCAGGGAAGATCGCTCCGTGCTTTTTCTATCGCCAGATGTTGCCTTTTTTATGATGACGTCCATAAGATCGACCTCTCCTGTGTCTTCCTGGATGGTCCTGGAGGTCCTTGTGTTTGGGCATTCCTTTTTTGGTGACCTTCGTGGCTCAACGATCGGTCCCTCGGGATCATACGTCATACAGGCCGTAATGTCCCGACGAACACCTGCCAGGCTAGGGCGGTCTTGGCCACCAGGCTGAGCACGATGTAAATGTACTCCCCATAGAGGTAGTTCTTCCATTTGCCCACTTTCCGGTACTGGAGGATCATGTTGAAGGCGAAGGAGAAGAAGAACACCGCCAATGAGATGAATATAAAGTACACGAAGGTAGGCACCGAGTTGGAGCTCATGGAGCCAGACCCGACCAAGTATATCGTGATGCCTATCCAGGGGACGATGCCTGCCAGAGTACCGAAGAAGAACGGGGTCCAGTTGACCTTGTCCCTCTTCTGGTTGTACATCTCCATCAGCATCCCGAACAGGTTCATGCATGCGTTCACCGAGAATATGGCGATAAGGCTGACGATGTCATAGATACCGACCAGCATGGATATGACGACGATCATTACCGAGGAACTGACGGCATATTCGATCCACCTGGCATAATTGATATGATTTTCCAGGTTGGCCACGTACCATTTGAATGCCCGGGGCGTGGAGAGGATCAGGTGGTCCGATGCCGAGATCAAGAGGAACAATGCTATCATCGGAGCGATCGGAAGGTTATACACGGTCTGGATCGTTGGGTCAAGGTGCTGGGTGATCGTGTTGTATTTCAAGAAGGAGCTGGTGATGGGCAACGTGTAGCTGCTGCTTATGGCGAGCAATAGGGTCGCTTGGAAAAGATGCAGCAATCCCATCGCGATGTTGAACCGGCGTAGTCCCTGGTATGTCGGTGCTTCCTTTGCCATTATTATCCATCGTTCATAGTGTTGCTATCTGTATATATTATCGTTTGTCGACATAGCTAGTTCTAGAGATCTGGTTGAAATGAATGCTAGTTGATTCTTTCAACGTAAAGTTGATCGTGAAGGGCTTGACCCTCAACCATCCATCCTTTTAAGTAGAGTATGCTCCCAAAATCCGAACATGAAGTCCATCAGCCCCTATCTCAATTTCCAAGGCAACATGGAAGAAGCGTTCAATTTCTACAAGACCATACTCGGCGGCGAGTTCACCATGCTGCAGCGGTTCAAGGACATGCCAGACATGCCCGGTGCACCGAGGGTCACGGACAAAGACAAGGACAAGATCCTCCATGTCTCCCTTACTCTGAGCAATGGCATCGTCATCATGGGCAGTGATGCCCTGGAGTCCCACGGGCAGAAAGTTATCTTCGGTAATAGCAACCACATCTCGGTCGATGCGGAAAGTGAAGAAGAAGCGGAAAGGTTGTTCAAAGGACTATCGAAAGGTGGCAAAATCACTATGCCCCTGCAGAAGATGTTCTGGGGAGCACTGTATGCCTCGTTCGCGGATAAGTTCGGGATCAACTGGATGGTCAACTTCAGCCTCCAACAATGACCTTTGGAAACGGGCTTTTAGCCGAGACGATGAAGACCCTTGATTTCCATTCATCATTTCGCGAACGAACTAGGTTTGGCAACTGACGAATTTGAAAAACAACGAATGTTACATTGTAGGGTGTGAACACCTGTCTGAAAAGTGACTATATCTATCTCGACCAAATTTCGGTCTTCCCATCGCAAGTCAACTATTATTTCTTCTCCCGGAAGCTGAAGAAGGACGACATCAAGGCAGGTCGCAAGAAGGCGGAGCGCCTACTTGCCGACGCGAAGCGGATCCAGAACAGCCTGGACACTGCAAAAGGTCTTCCGAAGCGGTACCGCGTCAACAATCCCCTGGTTGACGTAAGATACGATAACCAGACCAGGCTTAGTTATAAATCTTCCTTTCTATAATGAATTAATAAAATATTTCGAAGGCCTTCGACATGATTCAGGTTCTTTACGTTGATGACGAACCCGCCCTCTGCTCGTTAACAAAGATATTTTTAGAAATGCCAGGGGAAATGGAAGTGGACACCGCCTTTTCGGTTCGGGATGCCAATAAAGCTCTCTCCAAGAAACGCTATGACGCCATCGTTTCTGACTACCAGATGCCCGGCGAGGACGGTATTCAATTTCTCAAATCATTGAGGACCATGGGCGACAAGACGCCGTTCATCCTGTTCACCGGCCGGGGCAGAGAGGAAGTTGTGATAGAAGCGCTGAACAGCGGTGCAGACTCATACCTGCAGAAGGGTAATGATCCAGAGTCCCAGTATGTGGAGCTCGGTCATCGTATCCGATCATTGGTAGGAAGGCATCAGGCGGAGGAAGCGCTACGTAGAAAGACAGAGGAGCTCGACCGTTACTTCACCCTCAGTCTCGATCTGCTGTGCATCGCCGACACCGACGGTTACTTCCGGCGTCTCAACCCGGAATGGGAGAGGACGCTCGGGTATTCGCTGGAAGAGCTCATAGGAACACGATTCCTCGACCTGGTGGATCCGGATGATGTCGACATGACGATCAATGCGGTGACGGAACTCTCGAGCCAGAGCACCGTACTGAACTTCGTCAACCGCTATCGCTGCAAGGACGGCAGCTATCGATGGATCGAGTGGCGTTCCTATCCAGAGGGAAAAATGATCTATGCCGTCGCTCGGGACATCACCGAGCGGAAGAGGGCTCAGGAAGACCTTGCTCGGGCGAATCGTATGCTGCGGATGCTGAATGATACGAACCGGGCGCTGATTCACGACACGGATGAGGCAACGTTGATGAACGATGTCTGTCGTATAATCATCGATTTGGGCGGTTACCGGCTGGCTTGGATCGGGTTTAAAGAACAGGATGAGGCAAAGACCGTGCGCCCAGTGGCCTATGCAGGGTTTGATTCTGAATATATCAAGTCTGCTAATGTAACTTGGGCCGATTCGGCACGCGGTCGCGGTCCGGGCGGTACCGCGATCCGCACGGGGCAGGTCTCAATCATCCGCAACATATCAGAGGATCCAGCCTTTGCTCCCTGGAGGGAGGATGCCATTTTTCACGGGTATCAGTCGGTCATCGTCCTACCGCTGACCCGTGAAGGCGAGACGTTTGGCGTGCTGGGAATCTATTCCTGCGAGGCGGATGCATTCGATCTGGGGGAGGTAGATATCCTAATGGAGCTGGCGAACGATCTGGCCTATGGCATCATCGCGCTGCGTACACGCATCGACCATGAGAAGGCCGAAGAGGCCTTGCGGGAGCTTAGCGCCTATAATAGGAGCCTGATCGAGGTGAGCATCGACCCGTTCGTAACGATTGGCTGCGACGGAAAGATCCAGGACGTAAATAACGCAATAGAAATAGTTACAGGTATTCCAAGGATAGAACTGATTGGCACCGATTTCTCTGATTATTTCATGGAGCCGGAGAAGGCGCGCGAAGGATATCGTCTGGTCTTTTCCCAAGGGAAGGTCCTAGATTACCCTCTAGAGATCCTTCATCGTAATGGACATAGCACGCCCGTTCTTTTCAATGCGACTATTTTATACGATAGCTATGGGAACATCAAAGGGGTCTTTGCGGCGGCACGTGACATCACTGAGAGCAAGCGGGCTGAGATGGCGTTGAGGAGCAGTGAGGAACGGCTCCGAAGCACCATGGACAACATGATAGAAGGATGTCAGATCATGGGCCATGACTGGCGTTGCTTATATGTAAACGATGCCGCAGAACGCCAAAACCGTAGGCCGAAAGAGGAGATGCTCGGCAAAACGATATATGAATCGTTCCCTGGCATCGAATCAACCGCCCCCGCCCTATATGCAGCGTTCAAGCGCTGCTTGGAGGATCGAGTACCTGTAGAAATAGAGAACGAATATAGGTATCCTAACGAAAGTAAAGGATGGTTCGATGTGCGGATGTCGCCGGTGTCGGAGGGTATCTTCATCCTGACAATGGACATCACCGAGCGCAAGCGGATCGAGGAGGAGCTCATCGCCAGCAAGGACAAGATGGTCATGAGCATGGACCTGGCCAAGCTCGCTCATTGGGACTATGACGTGCTGAGAGACCGCTTCTACTTCGACGAGCGGTTCTATGCTCTTTATGGCACCACTGTTGAGAAGGAGGGTGGCCATCACATGACCGCTGAGCAGTATGTGAGCTCCTTCGTTCCGGCAGAGGAGGTCGAAGCCGTTTCCAAGTACATCGAGCACATCTATTCCACGGCGAACACCAGCACCTATTCACAAATCGAGCACAGCATCCGCCGGAGGGATGGGGAGATACGACAAATAATCGTGCGTATCCATATCATCCGGGACGAGAACGGCCAGTCTTTGAGGGCGCATGGGGTCAACCAAGATATTACGGAATGGAAGATAGTCGAGGAGGCTCTCAAGCATACCAATCGGCAACTGAACCTCCTGACCGGCATCACTCGCCACGACATGACCAACCAGCTGACGGTCCTGAGCGGTTACGCCCAACTGCTGGGAACACCAGAGGAGGAAGTGGACCAGCAGGAACTGCTGAAGAAGATGAACCGGTCCATTAGCATGTTGCAGAGCCAATTGGAGTTCACCAAGCAGTACCAGGAGATCGGCGTAAATGCCCCCGCCTGGCAGAACCTTCATGAACAAATCCTCGAGGCTAAAAAACACCTTCCATTGGGCGCTCTTGAAGTCAACGAGGAAGGGACCGATGTTCAAGTCTTGGCCGACCCCATGCTCGAGAAGGTGGTCTTCAATCTAATCGATAACATCCTTCGCCATGGTGGAGGAGCCAAACACCTGACAATAAGAGCTGAGGAAAGGGAAGGCAGGCTTGACATCACCTTCGAGGATGACGGCGTGGGCATATCCGACAGGGACCGCCCGCACCTCTTCGAACGCGGTTATGGCAAGAGCTCTGGTTTTGGCCTCTTTATGTCTCGTGAGATCCTGAGCATAACAAATATGACCATAACGGAGACGAGCGATAAAGGTAAGGGGGCGAGATTCGAGATTAAGGTCCCGCCGGGAACATACCGGTCTGTCGCCAACGGCTAACGATGGAGACACAACGGGGTCAAGTCAAATCGGTAAGTGGGGTGATCCGGAAGTGGCGTGGCCAGGGCAGCTATCAGGATAATGGAGTCCAATTTCGACCCTTCCCGACTTGGCCTGCATGGGGTGTAGAGGGGTTGGAGGTGTCATTTTTCCGAATTGTGTATAACACCCGATGTTGAATGCGGGAGAATGAATTCGTACCAACGTATCGATTGCATGGGACAATTCATTGTGATTGATATATCCTCCACTATAGTGGTGCGGGGAAAGGGATTTGAACCCTTGGACCGCTAGGGACTAGACCCTCGATCTAGCGCCGTTGGCCATGCTTGGCTATCCCCGCTTAAACTGCCGAATGTTGGCTTCGGTTATTAATGTTTGCCCTAGCCATGATTATAAAGGTGCCAATTGGATGCATCCCGAACATACTGGCATCTGGGAATTTCTTGAGGGTGAATTATTAATACTCGCTTTACTTAGGAAAGAAATGCCAGGAGAGGGAGGGCGGCTGACGGTAGGACTTCGGTCCAGCTGAGGAAGTTCCCCACTCCATGAGAAATGTGGACTGCACAAGCGGTCGGGCGAGAGCCCGGGCAAGGGCGCAGAAACGACACAGCCCCGATCAATAGGATGATCTGCTAGACGGTGACGTTCTCGGGGATTTGGTGAAACGGCGACACCTCACAGGAGCAAGCCCAAACAGCCGGAATGACAGCTCAGGACTGGCAGGTAGGGCGCTAAGTTGAATGCTGCCTGAAACAGAAAGGGGACTACTACCCTCACCTGGCACAAATTATTCCATCAAAACCCGAACTTTCGTTTTTTCGCGGAATCAGCGGAAGTGGCGCTGTCGGCAACTTGATTCCTTGATACATCATTTCAAAGTATCTGGTATGATTGCGCCCCTGGCGGTAATCATACGAAACTTCGTTATACGCTAAGTTATTTTCCGCTGTAGACCTCACTATTTTCGCCATTATTACGGAATATCACGGTTTTTCCGATAAGAACTAGGGCAATTAGTATCAATGCACTAGCTAAGAGGGTATGACAAAGGTGTAAGGAGAGAAAATTGTGAAGATATCATCTGGAAAAATGTATTTGATCGAGGAGAGATTGCCATTGAGAACGCATCAACTACTGAGGAAAGAACTGGCGCGGGGCCGAGCGGCCTTGTATATATCAAAACACTCGCCTAGCCAGCTGGGAACTCAGTTTAGCCTGGATTCTGACCCATTACAGACCAAGTGGCTGACCCCAAGACCAGATAGCAGTTGCATCCCGCCGATGAATTTACAGAAGTTCGAGGAGAACGTCAAGGAATTCCTGAGTCAGAACCATGATGGGATCGTGGTCCTGAACGGGATGGATGTCTTGGAAATGTGGAACGGATCCAGGCCGGTGCTTGACGTCATCAAGAAAGTCCAGATGGAGATGAGGGCCGGGGAGGGGAATTTCATAATCAGTCTCGACCCGAAGAACCATTATCAAACCAGCCTAAACGCTTTGGAGAAGGTATCGGATGAGGTCGTCTACCCGACAGTGTAGGGGCCCTCTCCTAAACTCTCCACATAACATTCTTTTCTCGTGCAACCAGCACCATTCATATCTGCGTTTGCTATTCATATCCGCATGGCGATCGATCTAAACGCGCTCGCAGAAAAGGTCAGACAAGATTCCGTTTCCGGTTCATCGGAGACCGCCATCTATGTTCTGGAGTCACTTCATGACATTCTAAGCAATAACGAGATCAGCCGGGAGCAATTGCTGGATTTCTCCAAACTGCTCAGAAAGGCAAAACCTGCCATGGCGCCCTTGTGCAACATCGCGAGAATGATGGAATCGGCGTCCAACGCTCCAGAGCATGAAAAAGCAGCTTTACTTTCCGTCGAGAGGACAATAAAAAACGAGAAGTCAGCTGCAACCAAGATAGCTGAGAATTCCCTGGAAAAGATCGAGGGGACGGTCCTTACCTTGTCCTACTCGGGAACAGTGATGACCGTCCTGAGATCGGTCGCAAGGAAGAAAGAGATAAATGTCATTGTGGCCGAGTCTTTCCCATTGGGCGAGGGAAGGAGGACCGCCGATATGCTCTCCGAGGCTGGGATCGAGGTAACGCTGGTCGCCGATTCCATGGTCTTTTCGGAGGCAAGGAACTCCGATCTTTGCCTGGTCGGGGCCGACGCCATCACTCCCCACGCCTTGGTCAACAAGGTGGGTACGTACGGTGCGGTGCTGGCATCGGTACAGGCAGGCATCCCTGCATATGTTGTTGCAACCAGTCTAAAGGTCACATCCGAACTGAGGCCCGAATGGATCATCGAGCAGAGAACGAAAGGCAAGCTCACGGAGCGTACCCAACTGTTCGAGCCCACGCCACTAGAGCTCTTTACCGAGGTCATCACCGAAATGGGCGCGTCGAGACCGGGTCGACTTTTCTGACCCTTATCCGCCGATCATTTGGATGAAATGCTTGACCTGGTGATCCCACTCGGTGGTAACGATGTCCACCTCACTTACCTTCTCGCCGCACACGGTGACGGTGACACTGCCGCCCCCTCCTTCCATGCAGACACTGCCCGGGTCCTCGCTGACGACCTTAAGCCCTAACTTATCAAAATAGGTCTTCGCTTTGGCGATCACTTTCTCAGGGGGGAGTTTACTGCTTGCTCCGTAACGCATACCAGATACCTAAAAACCATAGGGGCTCGGTGAGTACTTAATCCCTCTCTGGCCTTTCATTGAATGGCCCAGGCTCCATAGATTTATGCCCCTTGAACTCCAAACTAACCAAATGATGTCCGAGGAGTTCCCCAAGCTCAGCGAGAACGCTCTGAAGGTGCTTCAGAAGAGGTATCTGCAGAAAGGCCGGTCTGGCGAGGTCATCGAGACCCCCGAGGACATGTTCTGGCGCATTGCCCGGAATGTCGCCTCCGTCGATTCTATCCACCATGACAGAGATGCGGAGACAGAAGGAAAGGAGTTCCACCGCATGATGCGTTCCTTGGAATTCCTGCCCAACTCCCCGACCATCATGAACGCCGGCACGTCGATGCAGCAATTGGCGGCGTGCTTCGTCATCCCGGTCGGCGATTCCATCGAGCAGATCTTCGATGCTGTGAAGTTTGCCGCGATCATCCATCAGACCGGCGGAGGGACAGGGTTCTCTTTCTCCCGGTTGAGGCCCGCCGGGGACCTCGTCGCATCTACTGGCGGGACCGCTTCCGGACCGATCTCGTTCATGAAGGTGTTCGACGCCGCCACCGAAGCGGTCAAGCAGGGAGGGCGCAGGCGAGGGGCCAACATGGGAGTGCTCCGGGTGGACCATCCGGACATAAAGGAGTTCGTCCGGGCCAAGGCGGACCTCAAGACCCTTTCCAATTTCAACATCTCCGTCGGTGTCTCCGACGACTTCATGGACCGAGCTACAGGAGGACGTCAGTTCGAGCTGGTCAACCCTAGGAACTCCAAAGTCACCGGAACCGTCCACGCAGGCTCGCTGTTGGATGAGATCTGCTCCTTGGGGTGGAGCACGGGCGACCCAGGCATGATATTCCTGGACGAGATCAATCGTACTAACCCCACCCCCAGGCTTGGTGAGATCGAGTCGACGAACCCGTGCGGCGAAGTGCCATTGTTGCCTTTTGAAGCATGCAATCTGGGCTCGGTCAACCTAGATCGGATGCTGACAGTGAGAGGAGGGGAGTATGAATTGGACCATGAAAAACTAAAGGACACCGTGGACGCTGGTATCAGGTTCCTGGACAACGTCATCGATGTAAGCAGGTACCCCTTGAAACGGATCGACCTCGTCGTCAAAGGGAACCGAAAAATCGGGCTGGGTATGATGGGGTTCGCCGATATCCTGGTGAAGCTGGGTCTGCGTTACGGATCGAGGGGCTCGTTGGATCTGGCCGACGAAATAATTAGGATCATAAGGGACCAGGCGGAAGAAACCACCAGGATGATCGGGGAACAGCGTGGCAATTTCCCGAACATCGACGCAGGTGATTTTCGATCACCGCGGCGCAACGCTACGGTCCTCAGCATCGCGCCGACCGGAACAATATCGATGATAGCTAACTGTTCCTCTGGAATTGAGCCATACTTCGCCCTCTATTACGACAAGCACGTGCTTGATGGAGAGATCTTGCATGAGACCAACCAGTTCTTCTTTGAGCAGTTACATCGAAATGGCCTGGGCACAAAGCGCATCATGGAGCTCATGTCCAACAGGGGCACGATCAAGGATATCGATGAAATACCAGAGGAGATGAGGAACATCTTCGTGACAGCCCATGATATCGAACCTGACCAGCAGGTGCGGATGCAATCGATCTTCCAGGAACATGTTGACAATGGAGTATCCAAGACAATCAATCTTCCGGAGTCAAGTTCTGTCGAAGATGTCCGGAGGATATACTTGTTGGCGCATGAGCTTCATTGCAAGGGCATCACTGTGTACCGCGAGGGGACGAAGCCGGGACAAGTATTGACTTCCGCTGGCAGGGGTGTCGGGTGTATGACCTGCGGGCAACTGGTGTGATCGACCATGATCCCCGTCAGTTCCGAGGCGCGAAATCGTATCGTTCAATATCACCGGTGATAGCCGTTTGCGGACGTTTATATTCCTAAGAATGTGATTTTGATGTAGTTAGGATGTCCAATCAAAAGCCAAGATCTTTCTTGACTAACCGACTTCGTCGATTGAGACTCCTCCCCCCTATATTTCCCCCTAAGGAATGACGAAGTCGGTACATTTCTCAACCTAAGCAATTCCTTGCTTGGAAGCAATAAGAAAGCGAGGTAAGGTGTTTGATCTCGACGTCACTCGAAGCGCAGTACCTCGGCTGGTGACACCTTCGAAGCACCGCGAGCTGCCGGTATGACGCACAGCACAGTTGCCAGGAATGCCGCCAGGCCCAGAGCGACGATCGGGACCCAAGCGATGACGAAGTCCATGCCCATGCCCTTCAGGAACAGGTCCCAGATATCGTATCCGACGATAATTCCAAGCCCCGACCCAATGGCGATACCGAGGGCCGAGATGAACGCCGATTCGATCGCGAAGTTCATTACGACCATGCGTCTGGTATAGCCCATCGCTCGCATCATGCCGATCTCCAGCCGCCTTTCATGGATGGAACGTATGGTGATGATGCCCAGCCCGGAGACGCCAATGACCAGGCCCATGCTGAGGAACGCCTGGAACAGAGTCATGAAGCTATCGATGGTGTTGGTTATCTGTTTGGCCAGCGTCTTGATGGCGATGGTCTGCACGCCGAAAGCCACGAACTCCTGCTTGAACAATGCTGCCTGATGGTCCACGTCCAATCCGGGGGCGAAGGTCACCAGGAACAGGCTTACGCCGGTCGGGTGGTAGGTGTCGTTGAACGAAGATGCTGACATGAACACTCCGTTCAGGTTGCTCTGCTTCATGAATCCGATCACGGTCACGTTCTTGACCGTGCTGTCGGCCGAGACCATGGTGAACTGTTGACCCAGGTTGAGCGTGCTCGGGGTGTTCTCACCGAAGCCGAAGCTGCTTGATGATGGATATTTCGAACCATCCATGATCACCAGTGAGCTGTTCTGCTGTACCGCCGCCCAAACGTCCTCCTCGTGAGGATAAATGGTCGTGTTCCAGGCGGTAAGCGGATAGTTGCCCAGGTGGTTGAAACTATCACTGACGCCTATGGCCATGTATGTGAAAGATTTCTCTTCCACGGTACCGTTCTTGTCTGTCTTAAGATACTGCACCATCACATTGGTGGTTGGCAGCGCTTCCATCACCGAGATGTTCCCCTTTGCCAGAGGGCCAGCGGTATCGTTGACGTGCTCCCAAGGGTCATAGGTGATCGGGGAAATGCTGTATCCGATCACGTCAAATCCTCCGGAGGTCTCGTTGACCATCTTGGTGATGCCTACTCCGAGCATGCCGGTCATCATCGACAGCGCCGTTATGGTGAAGATCACGATGGCAAAGATGAAAATGCTTATGCCAGTCCTGAAATGTGCCTTCAACGGGTAGGATATCGAGGTCTTGATGACCGCCCGATATCCGTTCTTGAATCGGAATATCGTGGTGAAGAAGGAAACGAACACCTTCGAGTTGAACATCACGATCAGCAGGCATGCAACGATCATGAACATGCCCGAGACGATCAGCATCTCGATGCCTGAGGGGTAGTCGAATATCTTGAAGTCGCCCTTGGGCACCCAGATGAACATCACGAACAAGCCGGCGATGACCCATGCCGGTCGGTCGCCTATATAGCGGCGGAGCAACAGGCCAAGGGAGATGCCGATTATCGATAGCCCACCGGCTGCCGAGGCCAGACTTTTCTGATTGATCCCCAGGATCATTAGTATCAGGCCGCCCGCAAAGAGGGCCAATCCCATCCTGAATGCCTTCTTGTCCTCTTTCTGGACCGGTGGCTCGGGAATGTTACGAATGGCCCGGACGATATTCAGGTTGGATATCCTACGGGTCACGAAATAGACGGTCACGATGGTTATGATGAAACCGGCCGCGAACGATATTGCCAGGGAGAAGAACGAGAATGTAAAGTAGTTGCTTAGGTTGACGTCCCCGAACATCGGCATTCCGGAGATCCCAAGGATGATGATGTCCGCCATCAACACGCCTACGATCATACCGACGCCAGCGGCCACACAAGCATAGACCAGACCTTCATACACGAAGAGCTTTCTCAGATGGGTCTTCTTCATGCCGATGGCACGGGACATACCCATCTCGCTCTTCCTCTCCTCGCCCAGCATCGTGAAGATGTTGACGATCAATAGGATTCCGGCGATGACCGAGAATGAGCCGAGAACGAAGAACATCGAGGTGAACTGGCTTAGGCTGCTGCGACCGTCGTCCAGCATCTGCTTCTTGTCCAGGTCGATCTTCATCTCGGTTCCAGGCATGATGTCGGCTATGCTTCCGGCAATATCGTTACGGACCTGGACCGAATAAGCGAATGGGTCGTTCCCTTTCGGCTCGACCGATACGAACACAGTATTGACCATATTCGGATGACCAGTGAACACCTGTACCGAGGTGAGGTTCATGAACACGTTGGCGTTCGAGTTGAATCCCCCGAACTTGTCTGCGGTCACGATCTTGTCCACCGTTAAGTTCAACTGGGCGCCATGGTAGAAGACAATTACCTGGTCGCCTTCCTTGGCGTTCAGATCTACCGCTGCTTTTTCGTTTATATTGATCGTTCCGACGGCGGGCGCTGAATTGATGGAATTGCCGTTCTTATCCACTAGGCCTCCGAAGTCGGAAATTACCTTGTCGTCAACGCCCATCAATACGACCGAAGGTGAAAATAACTGGGTTCGATTATCCTGTATGGATATGGAAGTAATGATCAGCGTGTCCACCACTCTGACATGCTGCGTAGAGCTGATGTTCGCCGTCAACGGTGCGACCTCCGTCCCGTTGTAGAACTGGACCGACCCGACGTTGACTGAATGCAGTTCGAAGTCCACTTGGCCCATGCCCTTGGTGACCTGGTCGGTGATCATGTTGTCCATGGTGTCCCCGACGACGAAGGATGCAGAGATGATCGCCGTTCCGACCATGAGACCCCCGATCACCAGCGCGGTGGTTCCGGGGCGTCGGATAATGTTCCTGATCGACATGCGGAACAATATCCGGTTGCTACTGGCGTCGATGAGGATCAGAATGATGAGTATCGTTACAGCTGCCACCAATGCAAATGCGAGTGGCAGCAGGAAGAAAGGCAGAATCAGCACTATCACCGACACTACCGCGAACAAAATGGACCGAACGTTCAAGACGCTCACCCCATCTCTTTGATCTCTTTGGCTATGTTGTCTACATGTCCATTGGTGGACACGACTTGACCGTCCCGCATGTGAATGATGCGATCGCACTTGGCGCCCACCTCGGGATCGTGCGTGACGATGACGAACGTCTCTCCAACATCCTTGTTCAACCGCCTCATAAGTGCCACGATGTCATCAGCGGTCTTCTTGTCCAGGTCCCCGGTCGGCTCATCCGCCCATACCAGTGCCGGCCTGTTGGCCAAAGCACGGGCGATGGTCACCCTTTGCCTCTCCCCGCCAGAGAGCGATGCCGGTCGCAGGATCGCACGTTCCTTGAGACCGACCAGTTCCAAGAGCTCCATGGCCCTCTTCTTCGCCACGGACGGATCCTCGCCGCATATCAACAGCGGCAATTCTACGTTCTCGCAGGCGGTCAGGACCGGTAATAGGTTATAGAATTGAAAGACGAATCCCATCTTCTTGGCGCG
>JBEKDM010000024.1:0-22036 GCA_050014375.1 Methanomassiliicoccales archaeon
GCATGTCGACAGAACGCGTTCCCCAACTTTTCCGTTCCGGGTTGGTGAGGATCATTACCTCGTCGGAAGTGACGACGATTGAAAGGGACATGGGCGTGTACCGTGTCGGTGTTGTGCCTGGCCGTTCCATCGATCCGATGAACTGTGACGGATGCGGCGATTGCGCAAACGTATGTCCGTCCAAAGCCATCGAAGCGGTACCTGGAAGAAAGGATAGGTGGCGCGTGGTGACTTCGTCATGCCCTTTCCCAGTCGAGGAATGTACCAGCTGCATCGACGTGTGTTCCAAGGATGCGGTCCGGACTGGACAAGACGGAAGCGAGATCATGGCCGACGCCATCATCGTCGCGGTCGGTAACGATACGTTCGACCCGGTCGCAGATCCGAGGCTCGGTTACGGCTCGGTCAACGGTGTCATCACTGGCCTCGATGCCGAGGGCGAGCTGAACACGCATGGCTCATTGAACCGGTTCTGCGACGGCAAACCTCCGAAGAGCGTCGCCTTCATCCAATGCGTTGGATCGAGGGGTCGTCCCGGGTCAGAGCAATGCTCCAAGGTGTGCTGCAAATACTCTATGAAAATAGCCCAATCCCTGCGCGCGGGCGACACCGCTCTGGACATGACCTTCTTCATGATGGACTGGAGGAGGTATGCGGCGGAGGATTCCATCGTCGATCTTGCGCGTTGCGATCCCAGGCTAATATTGCTGCGCAGCCGACCTGCCGAGGTTGTATCGGGCGAGAATGGACGACCGGCGGTACGGTACGCGCTGGCAACCGATGATACCGTTGCGGAGAAGGAGTTTGACCTGGTCATCCTGTCGATCGGCCTGATGCCGCCGGCATCGGGGCGGGATATCGCCAATTCGTTTGGCGTGCGACTTTCCCCTCAGGGATTCTTCATGTCCGAAGGGAACCCGGGGCGAATGGCCGACGCCAAGGGTCTGTTCTTCTGTGGTTCCTGCGCCGGCCCCAAGGATATCGAGGAGTGCGTCATGGACGGGACCATCGCAGCGGGTAAGGCCAGCGCCTATTTGGAGGGGCTGAAATGACCGAAAAGGCGGCACCACTGGCTCATGGTCCCATTTCAAGCCCCAAGGGCATCGGGGTCTTCATCTGCTCCTGCGGCGGTGCGATCTCTAGGAAACTGGATGTCCAGAGGCTGCGAGCAGTTGCCCTGGCCGACCAGAACGTTAGGGACGTCATCTGTTTTGACCGATGCTGCGACGGACCGGCCTTGGGTGAGATCAAGCTCTCCCTGATGGCCGGTGATATCGATCGTTTCATCGTCGTTGGGTGCAGTGCCCGGACGGCGTTGGGCCGGTTCGCGGAGTTGGCCGAGTCAGCAGGCATATGCCCTGACCTGGTCACGTTCAGCGATGTGCTGGACCTGAGCGTGGTGCACTCGAAGACGGAGGCGCAGCCCAAGGCCGAAAGCATGGTGCGCACTTCCCTGAAACGGAGCGCGATGCTCCAGATAACTCCGCGCTCCGACGTCGGATCCTCGAGAACGGTGCTCGTCATCGGCAACGGGCCTTCCGCGATCACTTCTTCGAGGTTCTTGCTCGACGAAGGCCTGAGCGTCATCGTTGTGAACCCGGCCGAGCGTCTGGAGGAGAGCGATCATCAGAGCGTGATCCCGCTGGAAGGAAGGGCTCTGGAACAGATGGCCAAAGCGGCCGGAGAAAGGTTACGGGTGCTCGACTCGGCAGAAGTCCTATCTCTTCATGGCCATTCTGGCCAGCTCACAGTTGTTATATCAAAGGGGGGAAAGACATGGAAGGAAACTGCCGGCGCTATCATCATCGCCCTGGACGAGGTCGAGTTCCTAAATCCGCTTCTCTCGCGCTTCCCCGGCGCCATCACCCAGGAGAAGTTCGAGTTGACCCTGATGGCGCTGGAAAAGCTTCCCAAGAACATCGTCATGGTGGCGCTAGACGAGGACGGTTCGGCAGAACGCTCGCCCATGTCCACGCATGATGCGGTGCATCACTCGATGCATGCCAAGGGTCTATCTCCCAGTTCCAGCGTTACCGTCATAGCCAGGGAGATCTACGCATTCGGTCAGTGTGAGGTGGGATACCGCAAGGCGCAGGAGATGGGGGTCCGGTTCATCCGTTCGGAAACGGTCCCTTCCGTTGATGAAGGATGCATAGTCGTGACCGACATCCATTCCGGCTCCGCCATACGGATACCAGCTGACATGATAGTGGTCGACAATCATTCCGAGTGCTTCGGAACGGAAAGGGTGGCCAAGGCATTCTTGTTGCCGCTGGCACAGGATGGGAGCCTGGCAAGGTCCAATCCCAAATGCAGGCCAGTCGCCACGCATCTTCCCGGCGTTTTCCTGTGCGGATCGGCCTCGGAGATGAACCTGGGGGCCGGACCGACCATGAGCGCAAAGGCGGCGGCCTCCATGGTCGCCTCCCTGCTCCGTTCCCGCATCGTGATCGGAGGGAATGTAGCCGAGGTCGACCAGGAAAGGTGCTCATCATGCCTGACCTGCGTCAGGACGTGCCCGTTCCACGCACCCCGGATCGGAAAGGAAGGCAAGGCTGAGGTCGACATCGGCCTGTGCCAAGGCTGCGGCATGTGCGCGTCGGCCTGCCCCAGCAAGGCCATCCAGGTGTATTCTTATCGGGATGATCAGATCGTTGCGGAGATCACCACGGCGCTGGAGGGCGGAGAACAATGAAGATCGTGGGTTTCGTTTGCAGGGACAGTGCAATGGCGGCGGCCGAAGGGACTGCGTCGAAGGAGAAGCCCTATTCACCATCCGTGACGTTGGTGGAGATGCCCTGCACTGGCCGCGTGGACACCATTCACATCCTGAGAGCGTTCCGCGAAGGGGTGGATGCCGTGTTCGTCGCTGGATGTTTGGAAGGGAATTGCAAATACCAATACGGCAACATCGAGGCGCGGAAACGCGTTACGTTGACGAAGTCATTGCTCCAGGCGGCCGGGCTGGAACCAGAACGGCTGGAGATGTTCAACCTGGCATCGAACCAGGAGTGGAGGTTCGTGGAGATCGTCCAGGAGATGGTCTCACGGGTCGAGAAGCTGGGAGAGAAACCCATCGGCAAGGTGAAGACATGATCATCGCGGAACAGAAGACCCTGAATGATGTGATTAAGATGCTTGAAGGGCACAAGAACGTGCTCGTCGTAGGATGCCGCTCCTGTGCGGCCGTCTGCCTCGCCGGGGGAGAGAAGGAGGCAGGGATACTGGCTGAGTCGTTGCGCTTGCACTCTGAGCTCAAAGGCAAGGAATGGAACGTCGAGGAGATCACTCTGGAACGGGCCTGCGAAAAGGAGTGGGTCAGGGAAACGGCGTTGGCGATGGAGGGCAAGGATGCCATCGTCTCGTTGGCCTGCGGGGTAGGCTCGCAGGTCATCCATGAACTCTTCCCAAGCGTGTTCGTCGTCCCGGGGGTGAACACGGTATGCATGGGTGCGCCGGAAAAGCAGGGGATCTACCTGGAGAAGTGCGGCGGCTGCGGCGATTGCGTCCTGCACCTGACCGGCGGGGTATGTCCGGTGGCGAGATGCTCGAAGAGCCTGATGAACGGACCGTGCGGCGGTTCCCAGAACGGCAAATGTGAGATCGACCCGGACACTCCCTGCGGTTGGGACCTGATATACAGATCTCTCAAGGAGCAAGGCCACCTGGACCTGATGGAGGCCGTGATCCCGCCCAAGAACTGGAGACCGAGCCGTTCCGGCGGTCCGCGCAAGACCGTGAGGAAAGAGGCGGTCATGACCGATGAGGAGATGCATATCCAGGGGGGCTCCCAATGAAGGCCTCGAGCAACCTACAACGGGTGCTTGATTCCGGGCAGTTCGCGGTCACCGCGGAGATCGGCCCGCCCAAAGGCGCTAACCCCGAGGGCGTGAGGAAGCATACAAGGAACATGAAGGGATACGCCGATGCCTTCAATCTCACCGACAACCAGACGGCCACGGTACGCCTTTCCAGCTGGGCCGCCTCCTTGGTGTGCCTGCAGGAAGGCGTCGAGCCGGTCATGCAGATGGCCTGCCGGGACCGGAACCGCATCGCCATCCAATCGGACGCGCTGGGTGCGAGCGCATTGGGAATAAGGAACGTCCTGTGCCTGACCGGGGACCACCAGATCTTCGGCAACCAGAAGGAGGCGAAGAACGTCTACGACCTGGACTCCATCCAGGAGCTCATGATCTTGCGCGCGATGCGGGACGAGGGGAAGACCTGGGGCGGGGACGCGCTGGAAACGGCGCCGCAGCTCTACCTGGGTGCAGTGGAGAACCCTTTCGGCGACCCTTTCGAGTTCCGTGTGCCGCGATTGGCCAAGAAGATCGCCGCCGGGGCCGATTTCATCCAGACCCAGTCGATCTATGACATGGAACGCTTCGAGACGTTCATGGACCAGGTCCGGGACCGAGGCCTCGACTCGAAGGTCCACATCCTGGCCGGAGTGCTTCCGCTGAAATCGGCCAAGGTGGCGCTGTATATGAAGAACAAGGTGTCCGGCATGAGCGTCCCCGACGTGGTCATCGACCGGATGAAGAACGCGGCCGATCCCAAGGCGGAAGGCATGAAGTTGTGCATCGAGACCATCGAGCACTTGAAACAGGTCAAAGGGGTCCACGGTGTCCACATCATGGCGGTCGCATGGGAGGAGAAGGTCCCGGAGATCGTCCGGGAAGCCGGTCTCCACCCCCGTCCTACGACCGTCGAACCAGAACAATGAGCATGCTCGGAGACCATGCTCAAACATGTCATGCCAGTCTATTTCTTGATGGACCTCTGACCATCTTATTATTTATACTAGGGTGTTGATTCCAAATTCTCCCTATTGCTTCGAAAGTGGCAGTGATGGGAAATATCCAATAGGTAGTAATAATGTACGGAAAACCGAGATCCAGTGGATTTGGTGGCCGCAGAGATGATGGCCCGAGAGAAATGACAACTGTAAAGTGCTCCGACTGTGGAGTCGAGACCCAGGTTCCATTCAAACCGACCGAGGGCAGGCCGGTATATTGCAGGGACTGCTATCAGAAGCACAAGCCTGCAACATCAAGGGACAGGTTCTAAGGCCTGTTCGTTCCAAACTTTTTTCTTAACAAACAATAGATCGGCGTGCCGATCACTATTTTTTCTTATTCACGATGGCATAGGTCATCCCAATGAATCGATGGAAACCTAGGATGACCTTGTGCCCTCTGACATCTTCGGGATGGTGATCACGAACGAGGTCCCTTTCGGATCGTTGTCCTTGATGTCGATCCTCCCATGGTGGCGTTCGATGACCTTGGAGACGATATACAATCCCATCCCGGTATTGCCGGTCTTTCCAAACTTGAAGCCCTCTTCGAAGAGGCGGTTCTTGACCTCATCGGGAATCCCTTTGCCATCGTCCTTAACGGTGATCTGGCACCGGTCACCGCAGTCCGCCACCGAGATCTCGATCTTGGTCGGCTCGGCGTGGGTCAGGGCGTTCTTGACCAGGTTGTCGATGGCGATGCGGAACGTGTCGTCGGCCACGATCTGCACGTTGTCGCCGGTCTGCTTGAACTCGACCTTTGGGGTCTTGCGTTCTGACAGGATCCTTTCCACCAACTCCGCCACCTCGATCGGCTTGGCCACCCCGCCGACCGCCGATAGTTGTTCCACTTCCCTCATCCTTTCCAGCAGGTCTATTCCCCTGGCCACCGCCTGGGCGGCCAAGTCGAGCATCTCTGGGTCGTTTTTCCTTTTATATAATTCCAGGCTTATCGAGATCACGCCCAGTTCGTTCTTCATGTCATGGAGCACGATCTTGTGTACCATTTCCATGGTCTGATTGAGATCTTCAAGGCGCTGGGTCATCGCCTGTCTGTCCGTGACGTCTAGACCAATGATAAGGTAATGGTCGCCGTCCTTCCCCGGAATAGTGGCGTTGTGCCACCAGATCATTCTTTCACCATCTTCTGTAAGAATTGGCATCTGCCAATCGGAGGCCATTCCCTTCGATACCTTGAAGAATATCTCTCTTGCCGTCGATCTGTCGTCCTCTGGGACAAGGCGGTCGATAAAAGAATCACCGAGTACATCCTCCTCATGATACTTGGTCAATTTCTCGGCACTGGGATTGAACAACGTAACTTTTCCTTCGTGGTTAAGGCCGATTATCAGTGAGTTGGCCGAATCCACTATGGTACGGTACCTTTTTTCGCTGTCACCCACTTCCTTGAACAGGGTCCGGAAGGGGTCATTGATGCTGATCTTGATCACGGCCAGATAGATCAAGTAGAATTCTGCCAACTTCAGCATATGTCCCATCATATTGGTGAAACTGTTAACGCTCAGATAATTTGTGAACAGCAATTCCGAGGCGATGGCAAGTCCGATGGAGAGCGTCATCAGGGAGGCGACGCTCTTGTCCAGGTGGTGGCGGTTGCGATAGAGGAGATAGGCGCTTAGGAGAAGGCCTGCGGAGATCACATATTCGGCCACGATCTTGAAAGTCGTCAGGCCGGTCCCTGCCAGGTAGGTGGTCGGGAAATACCGTGCCCATACCGACCAGACCAGGACCGACGTGATGACCAGGTAGGCGAAGAACACCAGATAGGGATTCAATCTCCTGCGCTTGATGGCCAATGTGGCCAGAATCAAGGTCCCGGCCTGTAGCGCCCTTGCCACGATCCACAACTGGGTCGGAATGTCAAGATTGACATTATCAAAAACGATCATTCCTGGATAGGTCAGGGTGTGCAACAGGTCCACGAAACCCATGAACAGGAAACCTACTGACAATATCAGGAAATAGCCGTTGATCGAGGATCTCGCGTTCCAGGCAATGGAGAAGATCGCGAAGGCAATGGCGATGGCGAAAAGTTCGATCAGCGAATGGAATACGACGTAATCGTATGTGCTCACTTCGTACAGCACGAGGTAAGCAAGAGCCCAGATGGATATCAATATCCAAATTTTCTTGGAGGAGGACCTTGCCCCGTTACCAATATTGAACAGGCGCTCCTTTACTGACTTGCCCTCAATGCTCTTGTCGAGCCCCTCCATTGAATCAATGCAACACCTTTGGGATATAAAAAATGGCAGAGAGACGTTTCTTTCTAGGTTTTTTTGATACTGGCCTTTCCGATCAAGTATCCCCGACCCGACCATCAGGCATCTGACACCTCCTGGAATAATGATCGATACGAAGTCCCAGGGTCAAGGCCAGCTTCATGATGACGACATCAGTTATCATTACTGCCACATAAGCTATCCCGGATCTTCGGTCAGCCAGGCGAATGCCTTGGGGAACTCCTAGTATCCTCCTTGGCCCTGTTTTCATCTTACCTCCAGATCAAGTGTAGTCAACAAATGGTTCTCGCTTCGTCGCTATTTCAAGCCAATCAAAGGGAAGAATTATCCTCTAGGCGCTACAATCGAAAGCAGATGATTTGGAAGAGGATCGTCTGGGTATTGGCGCTTCTAATAACAATAGCGTTGATCCTGCTCCTGATACCCTCTCCAACGCCTCCGACCGGCCCGCCGATAACCCAGAATGACCGATTCTTCACGGTTTCGTTAAACGGGACTCCAGATGTCAACATCAGCGCCTACAATCTGACCGTGTTCGGGCTGGTCGACCACCAACTTGATCTGTCCTATCAAGACGTGCTCTTGATGGACAATTCGACCGAGAAGGAAACCATCCGATGTGTGACCGGCCCCTCCGGCACGGCGGAATGGGTCGGCGTGCGTCTCGGGGCGATCCTGGACCGGGCGGGCGTTTCTTCCGGAGCGCAGGAGGTTGTGTTCTATGGTCTGGATGGTTATTCCACCAGCCTTAAGATCGCCGATGCCAGGAGAGGAGACGTCATCATCGCCTACGAAATGAACAACGACACCTTGCCACCAAATCAGGGATATCCATTGAGGATGGTCGTCCCCGGTGAATGGGGCTATAAATGGGCGAAGTGGGTCTATGCCATCGAAATCGTGGGTTATGACTATAAGGGATACTGGGAGGGAAAAGGATGGGCCGATGATGCCACGATCAACCCTATCTCTGACTGGTATGTGCACGCTGTCCTGATGACCCTGGCGCTGGTGTTGGGGGCGTTCTCCACCGTTTCTGGGCTGAGGAACTCTCTGGACAAGAAGGTGGCCGATCGGATACCGGACTTCTTCATGCGCAGGTATCACCGCTACCTGAGCATCGCGTTCTACCTGATCATGATCTTAACGTTCATGTACTGGATAAGCATCACGCTTCAGCTCAGGGGGGCGATCTTCTATTCGCTCCACGGGAGGTTGGCACTCTTGACGATAGTCTTCGCGTTCGTCGGAATAATAACCGGCATAGGCATGGGAAAGGACCCGAAGCGCTACCGCTTCGTCCATTGGGTGTCCAATCTAACGGCCATCTCATTGATGGTCGTCACGATCGTCCTTGGGGTGCTTTTGGCTGTGGGATAGCTTAGAAATAGGAATATCTGTCCAACCATCATTTCCTGGCAAGACCGCCTACATATCCTTGGGCTTGACCGGTCCAGCATCTATCAGGTAATCACAGAACCCGAAGTATGTCGAAGAGAAGAGCAGCTTCTCATAGATGTCACGGAGCCTCTCATATGCATTCATGACGTCATCGTCCGGGTAATCGAACGAGTGGACCAGCCTTCGGTAGTTCTGGTATTCTTCCACCGCTCCCTCGTTCCTGCACTTGGTGATCATCTGGTCCAGAGTGTTGACAGTGTAAAGGGCTACGGTCAGAAGGCGAGAATAATTTTCCTTCAGGTCCTTTCCTTGCTCCACATATTTCAGAGAAAGGTCGAGCACTGCTTGGAAGAGGTCATCCTCGGTCTCATTGGCTCGATTTCCCTGATTGTCCACGAACGTGATAAGTTCCTTCAATCTGTCCTCATACATTGTCATTCTCACACCTTCCTAAGCCCATACTAATTGTCGGAGCGGCATGATAATGAAACTATCCCTGGACCTCATGCCGTGGCGCCCTAATGATCGATATCTATGGTTCGGTTACGTCGATACAGTCCCCTTATGGCAATTCCAGGCACTATGGCACACATCCATATCAAGAATCTCAGGTTGACGGAGAAGATCGCTGATTGCAGCCAGAAGAAAGGTAGGGCGGAAACAAGGAAGATCAACGCGGTGCCGATGAAACGGTTCCTGTCCATCCGGTACTGGTCTATGCTTTCTTTGTCGGTGTCAGGCCCCGTTCTTCTGTTGCACAAGCCTGCCAGTATCATCATTATAAGGCCTATGTCGATGGCATATGCAGTAGAGTAGAAGTTGAGCAATGCGGGATCGTCCTGACCAAGTAAGTAGAGCAAGTAAGGCTCGATGGCTACCAGCAAAAGGAGGGCTAGGTTGAGCTGGAAATCCTTTTTTGTCTCAACATTTATCTCAGAAATTATCTAAGTATAGGATACCCAGACGCTAACAATTACGAGGAAACTGAAAACGAACCCGAGTATCCCTCCCTCTATGTCGTCAATTCTTGTGACTGGCTGGTTTATCATCGTCAGGGAACCGATGGAGAGCGCTAGCCCGAATACAAGGTCGGACAGTACCTCGATTCGATATTTCTGCATTGGATCCAATTCACTATCCTATGGAACGCATATAATGGTTGGCGACCGGAGATGCCCTATCCCTTCGGGCCAGCAGGTTGATCCGCCGGAATGTCTCGAAGTAGTTCCCATCGTCCCGTTTCGTTCTCTGGAGCATCAAGGCCACGACATCATCGCGGAACGCCTGCTTGTCATCGCTGGCTATTTGCTCCAATAAAGGAACCAACGTCGGCTGTTCGATCCAACCGATCAGTTCGGTAGCCGAGAATGAACGGTCCGCGATCTCACCCCAGACCCGGAAATCGAAAAAGCCGGCGGATCTGACCACATCCTCATAGGCATCGACCGTCGGCATGTACCATGGCCAGAGGAATTCTTCGAAATATCTTGAGTACTTCGGACTGGACATCTGTTCGCGGACAACGGCGAAGAAGTTGGAGCAATTGCCATCGCCTGCGAAGTTGAAACGAGCCACACCTCCTAGCTTTAGTGCCTCATGGACATTCTGCAATAGTCTCTCATGGTCTCTGACCCAATGCAGGGCTGCATTGGAGAAGATCACATCGAAGCCCTGATGAAAATCAAGCTCATCGATGTCTCTGCATAGGAACTTTAGGTTGGCCGTTTCCAAACCTTTGGCCGCCTGGATCATCGGGATCGAGGAGTCCATGCCGACAACCCCCCCTTTCGGGACCAGGGCCGCTAGCCTGGCGGTCAATGTTCCCTCGCCGCATCCCAGGTCCAGGATGATCTCGTCACCATTCAGCTGAAGCTCGTCGATCAGGCGGTTCCCCCAATCCTTTTGGTGAGATGAGGACCGTTGGTATTTCTTCGGATCGAACTCGTAAGCGCTCATGCCCTTAGGTAATCGTCGCAATACAGCTTCTCATTGCGCAGGATCTGGGCTGTCCTCATGACGTCCATCAGCTGGACGTCCTCCGGGTCCAGTATGGCGGCGCTGAGGCCTGCCCCCATCAGCATGGCCAGGAAGGTCCGGTTGACCAGCGGTCTGTCCTTTGCGCCGTTGGAGACGTTGCTCAATCCCACCACCGTCCTCGGGGAGGGGTCATTGAGCTGTTGGAACAGCTCGATGGCCTTGATGACCTTGGCCCCTTGGTCCTGGGCCGCCTTGGTCGGTAAAATGAGCGGGTCAAGGAAAAGCCTCTCTGGCATGATCTCGTTCTCCATAGCGGTGGTCATCATCAACATGGCCATCTCCGCTCTGGACTCGGCATCGTTTGGTATGCCTCTTTCGTCCATGGTCAGGCAGATTATGTCGGCGTTGTACTCGCGGGCCAGCGGGAAGAAGACATCCATTCTCTTTTTCTCTGCCGTGGTCGAGTTCATGACCACTTTGTTATTGCAGGCCTTCAATCCAGCGGTCATTGTCTTGGCGCCAGGGGTATCCAGGCACAATGGGAGGTCGGTGACCTCCTGGACAGTCCTAACCAGCCAGTCCATCGCTGCTGGCCCATCCTCCCGGCCCGGGCCGACATTGATGTCTAGGATCTGCGCGCCGCACGCCACCTGTTTCAGTGCGTGCCCCTGGATGAACTTGGCGTCGCGACCGTCTATCGCCCTACCTACAGAAGTGAAAAGCCCGTTTATGCGCTCGCTGATGACGATCATTGCTACCGATTAACGAATACCGGGCGGCTGTAAAAGGATTGCCCTTGCCTCTTCCCAAATCATTTCAGTTACTTGATCCGGTCAATTGCCTGACCTCAGCTGCGCTGGAACTCGCGGATGATGCGCTACGGTAGAAGCCTCTTCCTCGGCGTTCTTGAACATGCCCATCCCCCGACCCAAAGTCAGGGCGAAGTCAGCATAGGCGTTCGGCCAGGCGGCGCTATCCATTATCACGTCGACCGATATTATGATCCTGATTTCGCCACCCAAAAGAACCCGGTTCCGTTATTTGATACTCAACCAGTTAGGTTTATCAGGTCGGATTCAATATAGAGGTGGCATACCCTGATTCTCGTGTATGCCTCGGTATTAATCGAGGTCATCTAAAATGGTCAAGATCCAACGCGCCATCATCAGTGTCTCTGACAAAGAAGGAATTGTCGATTTCTCCAAGAAACTGGTCGATCGGGGTGTGGAGATCGTCAGCACCGGCGGAACCGCTTCTTTGCTGGATAAAAACGGGATCAAGACCCGTTCGGTCAGCGAAGTCACCGGCTTCCCGGAGATGCTAGACGGACGCGTCAAGACCCTCCACCCGAAGGTTTTCGCTGGTCTCCTGGCCAGGCGCGACCTGCCGGAGCACATGGAACAGATCAAGAAGATGGGTATCGACAAGATCGACATGGTGGTAGTGAATCTATATCCATTCAAGCAGACGGTCCTCAAGCAGGGCGCGGCGTTGGATGAAATAATCGAGAACATAGATATCGGCGGCCCGAGCATGATCCGGGCGGCGGCCAAGAACTACGAGTCTGTAGCGGTGGTGACTAACCCAGCAAGATACGGAAGCATCTTGTCCGAGATGGAGGCGAACGGCAACCAGTTGGACGAAGCCACCCTGAAAGCGTTGATGCTCGAAGCGTTCCGGACCACGGCGACCTACGACTCGATGATCTCCCAATACCTGAGCGGTGTGTTCCCCTCAGAGAAGTTCCCTTCCACTCTCAATATCGGTTTCGAGAAGTCCATGGACCTAAGGTACGGGGAAAACCCGGAGCAGACCGCTGCGTTCTATGTCGACCCGTTCAGTACAGGCGTGTCCGTACCCAAGAGCGAGAAGCTCCATGGCAAGGAACTTTCGTACAACAACATCCTGGACCTGGAATCGGCGCTCGAGCTGCTGCGGGAGTTCGAACGGCCCACGGTGGTCGTGATCAAGCACACCAACCCCTGCGGCATTGCATCCTCGGACAGTATCTCGGAGGCGTTCGAGATCGCCTATAACGTTGATCCGCTCGCTGCGTTCGGCTGCGTCATCGGACTGAACAGGAACGTCGATCTCCAGACCGCCGAGATGATAGCGTCCCACTTCGTAGATTGCGTCATCGCCCCTGGCTATGAACCGGAGGCCCAGGAATTGATGCAGAAGAAAAAGAACATCCGCTTGCTGAGGACCAATGGCCCGATCGGGCAAGACGCCAAGCCAGAATACAAGATGAAGCGCGTCAAGGGCGGCATACTGGTCCAAACCAACGACTACATCAAGGTGGACCCGGACACGCTGAAGGTGGTGACAAAGAGGGCCCCGACGGAAGCGGAGGTCTCTTCCATGCTGTTCGCTTGGAAGGTGGTCAAGCATGTCTGGTCGAACGCGATCATATTGGCCAAGGAGGAGCGGGTCGTGGGCATAGGAGCAGGGCAGATGTCCCGGGTGGACAGCTCCATGATCGCCTGCCACAAGGCCGGCGACAAGGCCAAGGGTTCTGTCATGGCCTCGGATGCCTTCTTCCCCTTCCGGGACGGAGTGGACGAAGCCGCAAAGAACGGCGTCACCGCGATCATCCAGCCGGGCGGTTCCATCCGGGACGAAGAGGCCATCAAGGCGGCGGACGAGCATGGTATGGCCATGGTGTTCACCGGCGTCAGGGTGTTCCGGCATTGACCAAGCTGCATCCTGACCACCGAAATACCTTGGTCATGACCAGGACGTCGATCTATCGGATGGCTGGTTGAGCCGTAGGCTATACGGGCAGGCAATTACAAATCTTAGCCGCCACATTATTATGATGAGATAATATGGGGCGGGCTCACCTGCCTGAGGAAGTGTATCCCCCGACACGCTAGGGTATCGGTCGCGCAATGCTCTCCTTGCTCCTCTTGTAAAGTGCTTGGAAGCCTTAAATCTCCCGTGGGCCAGGGATTCAGATATCTTGGTGAAGGTTCATTGGATCAAAATATCCCCCGATCTCTGACCCACTCCCTCGGGGTAAAGCTCATCGCATGTCGATAATTCTAGTTCCGAGTTCATAGTCCCTGATCCATTAGACCAATGGGCCTAGCTACCTTTATCGTTCTTCTCTTTCTTCATGAACCCCTTGAAGTAGCAGATCCCCATGTCGCACTCTTTGTATTCGAGCTGTAGCGTCGTGTGTTTGATCTGGTATTTTGTCTCCAATTGATATTCGCATGCCTTCACGATGCATGAACACGCTGAGACCGGTTGGTCGCTGACCCTCAGGTGCGCGCTCAAGGCATAGATGCCGGACGAAATGGTCCATGCATGGATGTCATGCACGTCCTCCACCCCCGGGACCTTCATTAACAAGGTGCGGACCTCGGATAGGTCGATGTGTGCCGGAGTGAACTCCAGCAGGATGTAAGCGGACTGCTGGCAAAGCCTCGCTGCTCCGTACAGGATGATCAGCGAGATCGCTATGCTGATGATCGGATCGGCGATGGTCCAATTGAAAAAGAAAATGAGCAATGCCGCAACAATGACTCCTACAGAGGAGAGCATGTCGCCGAGCATGTGCAAGAATGCACCCTTCACGTTGAGGTTCTCCCTTGACCTTTCTCTGAGGACGATGACGCCCGCTACGTTCGCCGCTAGTCCGGCGGTCGCGACCAGCAGCATCAGCTGCGAATCGATCCCGGCCGGGTTCTGGAGACGACCTACAGCTTCGTACATGATGAAAAGGGACACAATAATAAGGGCGACCCCATTCGCCAGGGCTACCAGGATCTCCATGCGGAGATATCCAAAGGTCTGCTTTGCCGTCGACTCCCTTTGCGAGATAATCGCCGCGGCCAGGCTCAGTGCCAAGGCCAGGATGTCGGTGAACATATGGCCTGCATCAGAGAGCAATGCTAGTGAATTGGAGATGAGACCACCGATAAGCTCTACTACCGCGAACGTGGCGGTGATGATCAGCACGATCAACAATGGTTTGGAGAGGCCCTTTCCCGGCTCGAAATGAGCATGACCGCCATGATCGTGACCATGCCCATGAGGTTGCTCCTCATTGTGGTCATGATCTTCATGCCCGTGGTCATCAGCCATCGTCCCATGATGAGAATTCCATGTATTTCATTTTCCCGATAGGCCGGGGTGGAATGAGGATATTCGGTCCACAGAGTCCCATCATTGTCCGTAAATGAAAAGTTATTACTCTAGCAAGTGCGTCGTAACAAAGAGGTGGCAGGTAATGAAAAGATCGATTGGCACAACTACTCTGGTCTATCCGACCCCGGTCTTCATCGTCGGGACCTATGACAGGAACGACAAGCCGAACGCAATGGCGGTGGCCTGGGGAGGGATATGCTCGTCGGAACCTCCGAGCGTGGCCATCTCGGTCCGGAAGGTGAGGTACACCTATGAAAATCTCATGGATCGGAAAGCGTTCACCATCAGCGTTCCCTCTGAGAAATATGTCAGGGAGTCGGACTACTTCGGCATCGTCTCTGGCAAGAACGAGGACAAATTCGAGAACTCATGTCTCGAACCGGTCGCCAGCAGGATCGTGGACGCCCCCTATGTTGGCGAGTTCCCCCTGATCTTGGAATGCCGGGTGACCCACATCACCGACCTGGGTGCTCATACCCAGTTCGTCGGTGAGATCAAGGATGTCAAGGTCGACGAGGACTGCTTGGATGAAGAGGGGGTCCCGGATGTGTCAAAGATACTCCCATTCTGGTATTCCCCGTCGGACCATTCCTATTACGCCATTGGCATGAGGTTGGGAGAGGCCTATCGGGCAGGGAGCGAGTTCCGCCAGAAAAGATTGAAGGAGTGCTCCCCCACCGTTGGGCCAGGTCACGACCCAGAAGGCTGACGGAACCTTCGCCTGGATTATATAACAGGTAATCGATTCGAATCATGATGAGCGTTTCCGTCAGATTTTACCCCAAGGGCATCACCGTAGAGGTCGAACCGGGCTCGACCCTTCTAGAGGCCGCGTTCCTGGCCGGGGTGGAGATCAACAGCGCCTGCGGCGGTAAGGGGACCTGCGGACGCTGCCGGACGATCGTTAGCGGAAAATTCGGCTCCAAGCAGACGGACCAGATTATGCCCGGGGATTGGGACATGGGCTACCGCCTGGCCTGTATGACAAAAGTGCTGGGTGACACTATCGCATACATCCCGGAAGAGAGCCAGCTCAATGAGATGCAGATCCTGGAGACGTATTTTGGTTCCAGGATAGACGAGATATCTCCCCTCTCATCGGCAATGTATGTAGAGCTTCAACCGCCAACCCTGAATAACAGCGTGGGTGATAGGGAGCGTCTCGAATGCGCCCTCAAGATCGAAGCTGGGAAGCTGTATCTCCCGCTGAACGCCCTGAAGGAGTTACCGGGCACGCTTCGGCGTACCGGATGGAGGATAACACCGGTCCTGGACCGTTCGGGGACGAACCCGTCCGTGATCGATGTGAACGAGTGGGACACCACCTCGCGCAACTACGGCATAGCTCTGGACATCGGCACGACCACCGTCGTCCTTTCGCTGATCGACCTTTCCACCGGAAACGTGATCACCCAGGCATCCGCTTACAACAAGCAGATCATGTGCGGCGAGGACATCCTGGCCAGAATAGCGTTCGCCGAGGACGGAGGGCTGGAACGCCTTCATCGCCTAGTTATCGACACGATCAACAACTTGCTCGCTCAGGTGAGCAATCAATCGGACAAGTGCAAGGGTACAAACCGGCGGGTATGCAGGGAAGAGATCACCGCCATGTCCGTCGCCGGCAACACAACGATGATCCACCTGTTCCTGGGCATCCATCCCAAGACGATCCGGTATGATCCCTACATCTCGGTCACCAACATCCCGCCGTCGATCAAGGCCAGGGAGCTCGGAATCGATATCCACCATGAAGCGCCTATCTACTGCGTCCCCGGTCGGGCCAGCTACGTCGGAGGGGACATTGTGGCTGACGTCATCTCCAGCGGCATGCGTGACCTGGACGGGACCTCGCTCCTCATCGACGTCGGCACGAACGGAGAGATCGTTCTAGGCGGGAAAGACTGGATGGCGTCATGCTCCTGCTCTGCCGGACCGGCCTTCGAAGGCGGCGAGGTGGCATGCGGCATGAGGGCCATGCCAGGGGCGATAGAAAGGATATCGATCGACGATTCGTTCACTGTAGGCTATTCGACCATTGCCGACCAGAAACCGACCGGGATCTGCGGTTCCGGCCTCATCGACCTGATCGCCTGCCTCTTCCGAACCGGAATCGTGGACAAGAAGGGCAAGATCCAGGACGCAAAGACCAACCGGGTCCGGAAGACCGACAACGGTCGCGAGTTCGTGATCGCCTGGGCGGACGAGACCGGCCAGCCGAAACTGAAGATACCTCCCTCGATGAACGGTATGATGGCCAAAGCCCCGCCAAAGAAGGACATAGTGGTCACCGACGACGATCTGGCCAACATCATCCGGACGAAGGCGGCGGTCTACGCGGCGTGCGAGGTCCTGCTGAAGAGCGTGGACATGGGCTTCGGCGAACTGGATCGCGTATATGTCGCCGGTGGTTTCGGCAACTACATCGACGTGAACAATGCTATCACCATCGGCCTGTTGCCAGACATCCCCAAGGACAAGTTCAGCTTCATCGGGAACGCATCGCTTGGCGGAGCTAGACTGGCATTGATGTCACAGAAGAAGCGCGACGAGGCGCTCGAGGTGCACAGGTCCATGACCTATCTGGAACTGACCACCAACGCTTCATTCTTCGACCGGTTCACATCCGCGTCGTTCCTGCCCCATACCGACCTATCCCAGTTCCCTTCATTGACGCAACGCCTCTCGTGATGGGCAAATGAGATGCTTTCTAAAAAGACGAGGTCCTGATTAAACCCTGAGGCGCCTGGCCATTTCCATGGCCGACTCCAGGGCGATCGAGCCCTGCTTAGTCAAAGAGAACGGTCCACGGTTGACCTTGCGGATCACATAGCCCGCATCCAGAAGGGACTTCATGTGGTACTGAAGATGGCCGGTCCTGAGGTTCAATTTCCTGCTGACCTCGGTGAAGCTGAGATCGCCTGTGGAAAGGATCATTAATACCTCAACCCTGGCTGGATGTGAGAGAGGGTCTAGGGAATGGTAGACGTCCTGCGCGGTCACTTCTTGCTTCAGTTGTTCTGGTTTGCCCTCGTCGGTCGCCATCCTGATCTTCTCAGAAAGTGCGATCCTTTCCCTGACATCATCCATGAGCCTCAAGCAATCATTGGAGCAGCCTCTATCGTCGCATGGTGACGCTATGCCTCTGAAATTCTCCTCAAGCGAAGAGATTATGGCCAGTGCCCCTTCAGTGTTGCCGGCCAGGTAGGTGGCCATGGCATCGGAGGCGACCTTGCTAATGGTTTCGAGGCAGCGCTCGCGGTTCTTGCAGGTTGACAGCCCCCTCATCTTTTCCAGATCTCTTTCCAACTTATTCCGTCCGTTCTCGGAGAGGGCATCCATGATGACCCCGTCCATGTCCGAGCGTATCTTCTCCAAGCTCGATCTCTTCATCTCTTGGCCCAGGGTGTCCATCTCCACCCTCAGCCGTTCGAGTCGCCGGACGATCTCTTCTTGATTCATCTTGGGTGTAATAGTTTTCTATTAAATAATAATACTTATTTATTAGTAGCATCAATAACTGCACAGGTGTAAAAATGACAGTAAACCTTCCAGATGAAGTTGCTCAATTGTTGAATGACCCGAAGTCGGTCAAGATATTGACCACGGTGGCGGCTGACGGCACTCCCCACTCAATCCGCGTCGGAAGCATGGGCGCCCCGGCCCCCAACCTGATCTCGGTCGGTGCCATACTCATGAAGACCTCCAACGCCAACCTCGAGGTCACCAAGAAGGCCAAGAAGCTGGTCTGCATCCTCGTCAACTCCGAGATGAAGGCCTTCCTGATCACTGCAACGGTGAAAGAGGATCTGACCTCGGGACCGCTCTTCGACGGCACCAACGCCGCCCTGAAACCCATCGGAATGGCGGCCAGATCGGTTTGGACGTTTGAGCCCATGGGCGTCTGGGATCAGAGCGCCAACTATAACGCTGGCAAGAAGATCGCTTAAACAACTATAACTCGGCCGGGCAACCGGCCGAAATTTACCTTTCCCATTTTGCGAAACGAATTGGGTATTGCATCAAACTCCGATTTTCATAAGACAATTGTCATAGGAACATTCGACTGGCGTCATATCCATCCATGGTAATGCTCAAATATTGAACTCCCTGGTCAATCATCAATTGTTGAGGTTAGACGAGTTCGGCAAACTGAGAACACTAGACGGTGCAATGATGACAGTGAAGGAGCAGAAGAACCTCAGGCATTCGGTGTTATCATCACTATCCTGGAAAGGATGATGGAGCATGAAGACCGACACGGTATCGCGATGACCCAGGAGCAGATAGTCGGAGCCTTTCGGAATTCAGAGTTCAATACTGAGGTCGTTCTTTTTTAAGCAACTCGACCTGGCCTATGTAGCTTGCACGGTTTTGGTAAGCCCTAGCAAATCTCGCTGAACGTTCAGGTGAAATCGACCTGTTACGCCTGGGGGGACGACCTTCTTCGGCAGGGAATGGTACGGTGGATCATAGGTCAAGAATGAATGGTCTTGATCGTTCTCGGGTCATTGATAGCTAATTTTCCCATCTCTTCGTTTGTTCATGGTCCATGTCCTTCATCGAGAATGATGAATGGGTGTAGGGGTCATTTGCTTGAGGTTCACCGGGACCGAGGTTTATCTAACTGGAATACTCCGGTATGCCGCTGCGGGCACTCTGATCTCGAACAGGGCTCCCTGTCCGGGCACGCCCTTCTCCTCGATGGTAATGCCTGTGATCTCGAGGATCTCCTTCGCCATCATGAGGCCATGATGCCCCTCGTCCCCATGTCTCGCCTCGAAGATCGCACTTTTTTGCTCGGTCGGCACACCCGAGCCGTTGTCCTCGTACCACAGGATAAGCGCCCCTTCATGCTCCCGAGCTGATATATTGATCTTCGTAGCCTTTTGGCTATGGCCGATGGTATTGTCGATCAGGTTTAAGAAGACCCGGTTCAGCATCGCGTCCGAAAAGATCTCCCACCCTTCGACGTCCACCTCAAGCTGGACATATTTGGAATCGAAAACGGATACGAGGTCTGCCATGCATTCGATGAGGTTATGCCAGCCCGGCGGGGTCTTCCCCAATCTCTGATACTGGCGGGCGAAATTGATATATGACTGGATCTTCTCGGTGGAGCGTTGCATCTTCGCCAGGTATTCTCTGGAGACGGCGCCCCCCGATTCATGCCGGGCCCGTTGGATCAGCCCGTTCAGAACCACGACCTGATTCTGTACGTCATGGGACGTTATCCTTGTCAACAGGCTTAGCTTCTTGTTCGCGTCGGCGATTGCTTCCGATACTGTCCGGCGATCCGTTATGTCCTCACCGGAGCTTAGAGTGCCGATGATCCCGCCGGTCTCGTCCCTCAGGGCCGTGTTGTGCCACGCGATGAGACGCTCCTCTCCATCAACTGTCCTGACAGGGTACTCGTAATACTCTATGACCTCTAGCTCACCGTTGTTCAGTAGTCGAAAAACCTCTTCCATACTCTCCCGGATTGTCTCTGGAATGAAATCAAGCCAGCTTCTTCCTACAGGTGGATCGGCGCAGCCGAGGATCATGCACCCTTTCCTGTTGAGCATGGTGATCTTCGCTTCTTTATCCAAAGCGAGGAACATGAATCCGGCTAGGTCCAAGTACTTCTGGACCCGGTCGCGCTCCAATCGCAGCTCCTTTTCCGCCCGCTTTCGTTCAGTAACATCGCGGGCCGCCGCGAACACGCCCTTTACCCTTCCTTGGTCGTCCTTATAGATTGATGCATTGTACAGTACATCAATATGATGGCCAGAGGGGCCGACCAGGGTTAAGGGATAGTCCCGGACCTCTCCGTCTGTGAACGCCTGAAGGTATCCTTCTTTCGCCTTCTGTGGTTCGGTGAAATATGCAGAGAAATCAGTTCCGATTATCTTCTTCCGCGGTACCCCCGTTAGTCTGGATGTCGCGATGTTGACATCTGTGATCTTGCCCTCTGCGTTGATAGTGACCAGTGGGTCAAGGCTCGCCTCGATCAAGCTCCTTGCATAGGCAGCCGCGTCCTTTGTGGCCTCTTCGGCTCGTTTCCGTTCAGTTATGTCACGCCCCATTCCCTGAACGGCGTATGGTTTTCCATCATGAAATAACAGGGATCCAGCGACCTCAATGTCCACATACTCCCCATCATGTCGGCGGAGAGGATACTCCTCGAACCGACTCAGAGTGCCGCTGTCGATGATCTCTTTCACGCTAGCGGAGGCCAGGGACACCTGCTCGGGGATAACGAAGTCCATTATGTTCATTCCTATCACTTCGTCTCGGCTATACCCTAATATTTTCAAGGTGGCCGGATTTGCATCGAGAACATACCCCTGAAGATCGTGGGTGTAGACCATGCTGAGGACATGGTCATAGAGCGAGCGATAACGTTCCTGGGCCTCGATATGTGCCTGTTCCGCGTGTCGCCTGGCGATGGCCTGCTTGATGGCATTGGCCAGTTCGGTGAACTGGGCCTTTGGCTCTCCACCCTTCTTGATGTAGAAGTCGGCTCCGTTGTTGATGGCCTCGACAGCGATCTCCTCCCGGCCCCTCCCAGTGAATAGAATGAACGCTATCCCGCCCATCTTCCTGACCTTCTTTAGGAACTCGATACCATCCATCCCTGGCATCTGATAGTCGGAGACGATGGCATCATAATGCAAGCTCTTGAGCTTCTGCATCCCTTCGATAGCCGAGGATGCAGTGTCAATGTCGAACTCAGGGTTAAGTTCCAGGTACTCTTTTGCTATCTCAAGAATTAGCATCTCATCGTCCACAAGCAGGATTCTTGAGGCATTTGGCAGGTCGTTCACCAGATAAGTATATACGAAAATATCTGACTTTTATATGTTTGCGTTATATTATGAGAAACGTATGAACCTATCGTTGCCGAATGACTGCACCAGCATCCCTGAGTTGTTTGAACTACCTTCAGAATCAATGGCATATTTCTCGCGTTGCCAATGAGCGCCATTATCCCACCACTGTGAAAATAACGACTGGAGATCATGCAATCTATCAAGCGATCACATTGACAGCGATGATCGCGATGTCGTCCATCGGTAACCACCGCCGATTCCCTGGGTAATAAATCTGGAAAGTATACCCTTCGAGCGCATCCAGATAATCGGAAAGGGAAACTTTTATTATGGCCGATAAAATAGAGTGAGCTATGGCCTGGAACTGCGCCCCGACCTGCATCGGATCATTACCATTCACCGACCCAACCAAGGCACTTGACGAGATCGTGAGCCGGCTTCACGAGGTCCCCTATTGGCCCCAGCTGCCCGCCCGAGGCTTCCAGGAGAACATGTACGCCCAATATGCTACACACCTTCCAGGTATCGTCATCGACCGAGAGAACAAGCGGGTCACGGTGGACCTACACAATTATGACCCTGAGGATTTCTACAACCGGATAATAAACGATGATGTGGACAGCTTC
>JBEKDM010000025.1:0-21736 GCA_050014375.1 Methanomassiliicoccales archaeon
GAACACCTATGTAGAGGCGGCGCGCGCTCTGGGTGCCAAGAAGACAAGGATCCTTTTCCGGCACATCGTACCGAACTCACTGGCGCCAATGCTGGTCAACATAACCCTCGACATTGGCGGTGTTGTGTTGGTCGCTGCCGGTCTGAGCTACATCGGTTTCGGTCCGCCATCCGGAACTGCAGAATGGGGAAAGATGGTTTCTGATGGGAAGGACTACTTCCTCAGCACCATCTATTACCATGGCGTTGCTTACAATCCTTACTGGATCATCGTTTTCCCAGGTGCGATGATTTTCATCTTCGTGATGGGATTCAGCCTATTCGGAGACGCGCTCCGTGACATCCTCGATCCTAGGCTGAGGAGGTAGACCAAGATGAACGAAGACAATGTGATGGTCGAGATCGAAGATCTGCACGTCAATTTCCACACCCAGGCAGGCATAGTGAAGGCGCTTGACGGGGTCACACTGGCGATCAAGAAGGGAGAGACGCTCGGATTGGTCGGGGAGACTGGCTGCGGAAAGAGCGTCACTGCTAACTGCATTATGAGGTTGATCCCGATCCCACCAGGAAGGATCGAGAAAGGCCACATATTCTTCCACAGGCCGACCGGGAGCGATGGGGAGATCGCCGAGGCGGAGAAGAGGCTCTCTGAAGTGATGTCCAAGGCCGATGAACCGAGGATCGCCGCGTTGCAAAAGGAACTCAATAACCTGAAGCAGCGCGCGGAATTGCGCAACCTGATCCAGAAATCGTCATCCGATCCATCTGACCCCGTTCTTGCAGAGGCGAAGAATATGCTCAATGAGATGGACTCAAAGTATGATCTGCTGGCCCGATCGCCAGAGTATATGGAGAAGATCCGTGGTAAGTTCATCTCCATGATTTTCCAGGAGCCGATGACCGCGCTGAATCCGGTGTTCACCGCCGGAGATCAGATTGCGGAGGTAGTGTTGTTGCACGAGAAGCGCGAGCTTGCCGAGTCCGCCATTGTCAAGATCGACGAGGAGCTCGAGGCGGTCAAGACGTACTTCCGGGTCAAAAAGAACCCCAACGCTAAGGGTCAGGACACCTGCTCAAATTGCCGCGCTGTGGTGACGACAGAGACAATCATCTGTCCCCAGTGTGGTGGCAGTTTCGATGCAAGGCCGTTCCGTAGTGTCCACGGTGTGTCCCTGCGATACTATCGTTCGCTGTATTCCAGGCTGGCAAAGAACCCGAACGACCGGACCATCCGCATTATGGATAGGGTCCCAATAGTGAGGCGCTACCAGAAACGGCTACACACCGAGGCGATGGATCGAGCGGACCGGATGCTCCGATTGGTCCGCATCCCGGACCCGAAGAATGTGGCCAGGTCATATCCTTTCGAGCTGTCTGGCGGGATGCAGCAAAGGGTCATGATCGCAATGGCGCTGGCATGCCGGCCGCAACTCCTCATCGCGGATGAGCCTACCACCGCCTTGGACGTTACCATACAAGCCCAGATTCTAAAGCTCATGAGGGAGCTCCAGGAGGAGACCGGGACCTCGATCTTGATGATCACTCACAACCTGGGCGTGGTCGCCGAGGTCTGCGACCGGGTAGGCGTCATGTACGCTGGCACAATCGCCGAGATCGGGACCAAGATGGACATCTTCAAAGAGCCGCTCCATCCCTATACCCAGGGGCTAATGAACTCCATCCCGAAGATCGACATGGAGATGACCCGGCTGGAAACCATTGAAGGCAACGTGCCGAACCTGACCGATCCCCCGACCGGATGCCGGTTCAATCCTCGCTGTCCGTTTGCCATGGGGAAATGCAAGGAGATCAAGCCGCTGATGGTTGAGGTCCGGTCGGGTCATTTCATCGCTTGCCACCTCTACACCGGGGTGAGCCGGTGACCGAGGAGATTCTTATCGAAGCAAGGGGCTTAAAGAAGCACTACCCCATCCGCGGAGGTTTTCTGAAGCGGGAACGGGGCGAGGTGAGGGCGATTGACGGCGTTGACATCTTCATCAGGCGGGGAGAGACCGTCGGCCTGGTTGGCGAATCCGGTTGTGGCAAGACCACTATCGGAAGGTGCCTGCTCATGCTCACAAATCTGACTTCAGGTCATATCTATTACAAGATGCCTTCTAAAACGCGAAACCGGCTGATCGAGCTGGAAGAACTTACCCACCTCCGGGGGGGCAGTGAGCCGATCAAGAAGGACATCCTGGACGAAATGGAGGTGATCAACGATTCCTATGCCCTGGATCGCAAAGATGCTGAATCTCTGCGGCGCATGAGGAAGGAGATGCAGATCGTCTTCCAGGACCCATACTCCTCGCTCAATCCGCGCATGCTGGTCAAGGACATCATCGGTGAGCCATTGCTCGTCCACGGCGTTGCCCGCGGAGAAGAGAACCGGGAGCGGGTCAAGTCCCTCCTGGCGAGGGTCGGGCTCGACCCGGACCATCTTTATCGATATCCGCATGAGTTCAGCGGAGGTCAGAGACAGAGGATCGGAGTGGCCAGGGCACTAGCGCTCAATCCGGACATGGTCGTGCTGGATGAACCGACGTCGGCGCTGGACGTGTCGGTCCAGGCCCAGATCCTGAACATGCTCAACGACCTGCAGACGGAGTTCAAGCTGACATTCCTGTTCATCTCGCACGACCTGAGCATCATCCGGTACATGTGCGACCGGGTCAACGTCATGTACTTGGGCAAGATCGTCGAGTCGGCCAAGAAGGAAGACCTATTCCGCAAGCCATATCATCCATACACAGAGGCATTGCTGAGCGTCATCCCCGTACCCGACCCGGAGGTCAAGCGGGACCGCATTGTCCTGAGCGGTGACGTGCCCAGTCCGGCCAACCCGCCATCCGGATGCCGGTTCCATACCCGTTGCCGGTACCGCGAGGCGATCTGCGAGGAGATTGAACCACAGTTGCTGGACAAGGGCGGCGAGCACTTCGTCGCCTGTCACTTCAGGTGAAGCGGGAAAATGGCGACCAAGCGTAAGATCACGGTCAAGGTCACCCATCCGGGGGAGCGTGAAGAGGAGATGAACGAAGAACTGAAGCCGGTCGCCCTGCGCCGAGACCGAGGGTGGAGGGATTGGTTCCTCAGGGACTACCTGAGGTACTGGTACTTCGTCGGGTGCCTCCTGGGCGATGTGCTTGTCGTGCTCGAGGTCTGGCGCATCGTCGACACCGAACTGTCGACCTCGATACCGATAATAGTCCTGACCGCACTGGCCTTGATCGAGTTCCTCGTTTTCCTCGCTCTGTGGGGAAAGAACGGGAAGTGGAAGAAGAGATAGCTTGCTGCCGCCGATGTTCTCACAAATCCAGTCCAGCCTGCATAAGTATTATTTGATGCAATAGCAATCAGGCGTGGGGAACGTCTTGACGGTAGTGAGCATGAACGAAGTATGCCTAGCCCTGGGGAACACCCTAGGCAAGAAGGGCATGTCCGAGAGCGACATCAACAAGCTGGCAGAATACTTGATGAGCTTTTTCGGATTCACCGACCAGACCATCGACAACCGTCTCACCTCCGAGGACCGGGATGTTTTCTACATGTTGGAAGAGGAAGGGTTCCTTACCACCTGGCAGGAGGAGGTCCACCTGAAGAAAGGAAAGCTCTGGCGGATCCACTATTGGGTCCTGAAGACCGACCAGATCCAGAGAATGGCGATCAAGGAGGACCCATCGTTGCGCAAGAAGGACGATGCAGCGACCACCTATGACGACGTCCCCGACGATTGCTGGAACAGAAGCAAATGATCCATTTCCGACCGCAAAACCACGACATTTTTTATAGCACGTGGTAGTTAGTGCTGGAAGAGGCCCTGGATGATAGAGTACGTCATCGCGTTGCTGGTAATAATCGCCTATTTCGTGGTCGTCTACGTTCTGAACAAGAAAGGCATACTGGCAAAGCACCATTTGACCCAGGGCATGATCTTCCTGATGTGGCGCACCGAGGGCGGAAAGAAGGTCATCGAGAAGTTGTCCAAGTTCAGGAAGTTCTGGCTGGTCTACGCCGCCGTGGCCAAATGGATATGCCTCGGCGTCGCCATCTTCATGATGTCGCTCCTGATCTGGGAAGCGACCCTGGTCTCCAGCATACCGGCGGACAAGGCCCCCGGGCCAGAGATGATCCTTGGCATACCAGGCATCAACCCGATCATTCCCATCTGGTACGGCATCATCGGCCTGATCGTGGCCGTTGTCTTCCACGAGTTCGCGCACGGTATCCTCACGCGCGTCGGCAAGATGGACATCAAGTCGCTAGGAATCGTGTTCCTGGTAATTCCGCTTGGAGCGTTCGTTGAGCCGGACGAAGAGGCCATCGTCAAAGCGGACCGGAAACGCCGCACTAGCATCTACGCGGTCGGCCCGGGTACGAACATCATCCTGGCGGTCGTCTGCGCCATCCTGTTCTCTTCCGTTATGCTCAGTTCGGTCACCCCGGTCCGGGAAGGGCCAGTTGTTGTTACCGTCGCGGACAATAGCATCTCCTCGATGAACAGCCTCCAATTCGGCGCCCAGGTCGTCTCCGTGAACGGCGGAACGGTATCCGACATCTATTCCTGGCAGAACGCCACCGCCCCGAACGCGGGTGCCACTGTCAGTCTGTCTTATTATTACAAAGGCGGTCAGTATAACGTCTCGATGCCATCGGGCGTCCAGGTCACCGGCGTAACGAAGGGATATCCGGCCTATAACGTCGGGATCCAGTCCGGCATGCTCATCGCCTCCTTGAACAACACCCCTATCACCAACGAGAACGATCTGCGGGTCGCGTTGCACAATACCCATGGCGGTCAGACGGTCAACATAACGGTAATGTCGTACCATGCCGACACCGAGGCATATGAGAACGTGAGCAGCATAAACAATGTCACCTTGCTTAGCCGGGCCGACTATCTCCGTTCGTCGGGCGCGACTGTGCCGTCCAGTTTCGTAGATTACGGGTTCATGGGCATCAACAGCGCCTATCTTGGCGCTGGCGTTGTCAATGTCGAGGTCCTTTCACAGCGCCTCTCATCGCCATACGCGAACATGCAGGCTCCGGGGGACTTCATCACCGACACACTGCGTTACATTTCACTTCCGTTCATCGGTCTGGCGCCAGTCCAGTCACCGGTCACGGAACTGTTCCACCCGACCGGTCTGGTTGCCCCATTCGGTGCGGATGCCTTCTGGGTCACGGCCAACATCCTCTATTGGGTTTTCTGGATCAACCTGATGGTGGGCATGACCAATGTCCTGCCGGCGGTCCCGTTGGACGGAGGTTTCCTGTTCAAGGACGGGCTGGGAGCATTTGTTGACAAGATAAAGAAGAACGCGACCGAGGAGCAGAGAGCCAAGTACGTCGCGCTGATAACCTACGCATTGGCACTGTTCGTGCTGTTCCTCATCGTCTGGCAGCTGATAGGGCCGCGGCTCAATGGATGAACTGCTGAGATAAGCATCTTGTCCGCCAAACTCCTTTCATTTACTTTCAATGTTGTCCACTAGGGAGTTAATAAATATGAAAAAAGTTGGTCTTTGTCGGCTTGAATGTAATTCCCCCTATCCTGATTTTGTCCGTTGATGACGAATCAGACATCGGTTTCCTGACAAAGGAATTCCTGGGTACAAGCGGTTACCTAAAGGTGGACATCACTGGATCAGTGGCGGAGGCTAGGGGTGCGATAGCTCATCGAAGGTACGACGTCATCGTATCCGACTATCAAATGCCGGGTGAGGACGGAATTCAATTCTTGAAATCCCTGCGGGCGTCCGGCGACATGACGCCGTTTATCCTCTTCACCGGCAAGGGGCGAGAGGATGTCGTCATCGAAGCGATCAACAATGGAGCGGATGCCTATCTGCAGAAGGGAGGGGACCCGATATCTCTCTATGCAGAGCTAGAACATCGTGTAGGGACGATAGTCAGAAGACACCGTGCGGAGTCAGCCCTGCTGGACAGCGAGTCGGAGTTCCGAACTCTGTTCGAGAACAGCCCGGATGCCGTCATCCTGGTCAGCACCGATGGCAGGATCCTGAACTGCAACCAGGCGGGAGCCCGCATGGTGCTAATGAGCAAAGAGGAGATGGTCGGGGCCAAGATATCCGATCTGGGTGTCTTGAGCGAGGACGATCTGGGACTTTTCCAACGGACAATGATCGCCATGGCACAGGGCGAGGCGGTCTCTCCCATCGTATCTCGGGTCCATCGCAAAGATAACACCGAAAGGTGGATGGAGATCCGTGCATCACTCGTGATGAAATCGGGACGATGCGATGCTTTCCAGATCATTGGCCGGGATGTTACTGAACAAAAGAAGGCGGAGGAGAAAATGCAACGCCAGTCGGCAGTGCTCTCAATTCTCAATGGGATCATCTCGATGGCAAATAAGGCTGATGACCTGTCACAACTCCTCGACAATATCCTAATGGAATCTTTGCGCCTCCTGGACTACGATGCAGGAGGGGTATATCTGGTGGACAGTTCCACACGAACTGCAACTGTCGTTTGCTCGAAGAACCTTTCCCGGGAACTATTAGCTGAGATTCAGATTGTACCGATCGATCAGAAACCTTATGATACATTGTTCATAAGAAATGAGTCGATCATTGCTGAGAATTATGCACAGATCAATCCTGGTCGATCTCAGATATATGGGATACAGTCGATGGCCAGCATTCCCCTGCTTTCAAAAGGGGAGGTTATCGGTGCGATGAATATCGCAAGTTACAGACGGTGTCTGATCTCTGAGGAGGATAAACAAATTCTTATCTCTATCGGCAGAGAACTTGGCAGTACGATCAAAAGGATGTTGTCCGAAGAGGAATCGAAGAAAACCGCGAAGAATTTTGAGATCATTTTCAATTCCGTAGATGATATGGTCTTTGTGCAGGATATACAAGGACACATCCTGGCAGTAAATGACGCTGTTCAGAGACTACTGTCATACTTACCAGGGGAGCTAATAGGCACGGATGTCATGTTATTGCGTGTTCCCGAGAGGCGGGCCGAGGCGCTCCATAATGTTCAGGGGATGTTAGATGGGACGGTCGTATCTTGTCCGGTGCCCTTCCTTGCGAAGGATGGCAAACTTCTCGAGGTCGAAACAAAGGTTACATGCGGGTGGTGGAATGATCAGGAAGCGCTCATCGGGGTCAGCAGGGATGTTACAGAGCGAAAGGATTTCGATTCCCGAATACGACGACTGAACCGTGAGCTGGTGGCAATCAAGGAGTGCGATCGGGCATTGGTCAAGGCCAGTAGTGAAAATGAGATGCTCGACAAGGTCTGTCGCATCGTTTGTGATGTGGCCGGCTACCGATTGGCTTGGATCGGAATGGCTCAAAATGATGAGGAAAAGTCCGTCCGGCCGGTTGCCTGGAGCGGTTTCTATGAGGAATACATCAAGAACATCAGGGCAACGTGGGCCGAAGACGAGCGCGGTTGCGGTCCGACCGGAACGGCCATCAAAACGCGGAGGACCGTGTTCATACAGGACTTTGCCAATGACATTCGGATGGGGCCTTGGCGAGAGTCCGCCTTGAACATTGGAATCCGATCGAGCATAGCCATACCCCTATTGGATCGAGGTTCTATCCTCGGTGCGTTCACGCTATATTCCGATCGGATCAATGGGTTCACCGACGATGAGGTTGAGCTGTTAGAGGAGATGGCCATGGATATGGCGTTTGGTATTGCCGGTCTCAGGGCCCATGTAGAGAGAGTGAAGGTCGAAGAAGCCCTGCGGGAAACGAATCGCAAGCTAAATCTGCTGTCCAGTATCACGCGGCACGATATTACCAATCAACTGATGATCCTTAGCGGCCATCTCTCCATGCTTGGCGGAAAGTTGGCAGACCCATCTTTTGACGACCACCTTTTAAAGGCCAAGACCTCAACTAACCGTATCGAGAGAATGATCGAGTTCACCAAGACCTACGACGACATCGGGCTCAACGAACCCACCTGGTATGACCTGAGGAAGTTGATATCAGATGTGCAGGCTGAGTTTTTGACCAATAGAATCAAGGTTAGCGTTGAGATCCCACATGGAATTGAGGTACTGGCTGACCCGCTCCTTTCGAAGGTGATATCGAACCTGATCGATAATGCAATTCGGCATGGCGGAAGCGCAAGGAACATCCATTTTTCCAGCAACACGGTAGACGGGGATCTTTTGATATTCTGTGAGGACGACGGAGGAGGGGTCGCGCCCGACGACAAACAAAAGATCTTTAGCAAAGGTTATGGCAAGAATACTGGTATGGGTCTTTTTTTATCACGTGAGATCTTGGGAATAACCAAGATAGGGATAAGGGAATGTGGGGTTCAGGGAAAAGGGACGAGGTTCGAGATCAGGGTTCCGAAAGTGGCGTATAGAGTTAATGGATGACAAAGGACGGCAACATATCTACCGCTAGCTCCATTAAAGACTATTTTCTCATATCATCGAGACCAATACTAAGGATGCGGTCTGGAAATGCTTAGACAACTTGTTTAATCCGCCCTGCAAAGCGGCAACAATATCGTTGCTGGTACTCTCCTATTATTTGGCTCAGTTCCCAATGAGTCAGTTATGCTGAAGATACGTGCTTCTGAGGTGCTGCCTGTGACCTGATCGGTAATTAAGTATGTTCAGCAATGGGTGCTCATCGGTTCTCCGACCTGCACCGGAATGACCTTCATCTTCTCATTACAGTTCGGGCACATGTCGTAGTCCAGAGCCCTGAAGTTCGAGAACAGCTCGTAAATCTCTCCGCAATGGTTGCATTTCTTGAACGCGATGAATGCAGACTTGAACAGTTCGCAATGGTCGATGTTGTCCCCTGTCCTCTTTAAGCAGACATCGGCCACGCAATTATCACAAAGGTTGCGCCGGCTGATGTTGACCCAAACATGTTCACTGATCTGGACTCTTGTCATTTCCGGTATCCCTCCCTTTGACTAGGTATTTTTAGCCATAACAGAGTATTTAATCATTGTCAAACAATCATTCGCAATCCGTAATGGATATCGTGGCGAAGAAGAATACCTGGTTAACACTGGGCATGCAAAGAATCTAATAAAAAAAGAAAGAGAAGATGTTTAGCTCAGTGCCTTGACCGGCGCTCAGGATATGTTGTTCCTCAACCTGTCCTTGAGCTCCCCGAGCTTCCCCTTATTCCAGCTGGTGGTCTTGGAGAAGAACCCGGTGACACGGGTGATGCCCTCGACGTCCGGCGACGCACAGAAGGGGCAGGTCGACCGCAGTCCGCGGGTGGTCTTGCCGCAGTTCAGGCATGCTGTGAACTCCGGGCTGAACGCGATCTGGGCGTTCTGCGTGTTCTCGAATGTCTTCTTGACGAACGCGGCGATCGACTCTGCTGGGGGTTTATGCTCCCCGAGCCAAACGTGTGTCAGTGAACCGGCCTCGATCAGGGGATGGAACAGGCCTTCGGCCTTAGTCCTCTCGATGGCGCTGATCGGTGCCCCTACGTTCAGGTAGGTCGAGTTGGTGTAGTAGATCTCACCGTTCGACTTGTTACCCTTGGTTACCGTGGGCGCCTGCAACGGGTAGTACTTCATGTCCAGCTTGGCGAACCGGTATGCGGTCGACTCGGCCGGGGTTTGCTCCAGCGGCATGCGGATTCCGTACTTCTCGCCGATAGCCTCGGCATCCTTCTTCATGGTGGATATGACCCTGAGACCGAACTTGGTCGCGTCCTTCGACTCGTGCATCTGCTGGCCGGTATGGTACTGGACCAGCTCGTTGAGGCCGACCATTCCGATCAGGAACGAGGCCTTGTTGAACCGGTAGTAGGGTTCGCCGTCCAGGTTCATCGTAAGCAGCGCCAATGTAGAATGCTTGCCCATGTCCAGCAGGCTCTTGATGAAATCCCGCTTCTGTACATGCGCATGTGCCACCATCTCGATCCTCTGCCGCAGCAGTTCGAACAGCTTCTGGTCATCCTGGTGCGCTTCGTAGGCGACACGGGGCAGGTTGATGGTAACGTTCTGCATCGCCGAGTATCTCATCTTCCACGGCGTCTTGGCGTCGTCAAGGTCGCTCTTGTCCAGCTTGAACGTGAGGCGGCAGCACTCGGATATCTTGGCGGTGTTGCCTCGGTCGAAGACGAAATAGGTGTTACCTTTCTCAGTCGCCACGTTGGAGATCTTATTGAGGAAGTCCTCGTGACCCTCGGTATGGAAGAACTTGTCCGTCATATGGACGTTCGGCTTGGGGAAGAAGAACGGCCGGCCGAGGGCGTCTCCCTCGAGATACACGTCGAACAGCGCACTAATGAAGCGCTGTGATTCGGGCAGGTAGTCCTCGTAGTTCTTGCCGGTGAACGTTCCGTTGGGTCCGATGGCGGGAACGCCGACGAAGTGGTCCGGAATCTCCCAGTACAAGTTGAGGTCAGAGAAGATCGACTGCCCGCCGCGGGCCACTGCCTGCTGGGCGAACTCGTATATCAATATCTGCGCCAATTGCTTCATCCTGCGGTCGTCGCAACCTACCAGGTAGGGAGCGAGGAACAGGTTGAACGCGTCCCAGCCGATGGCCCCGGCGAAGTTACCCTGCAGTGCTGCGGAGAACTTGACCACCTGCTCTATCAAGACTTCCGGATGCCTTGCCGGCTTCGCGATGGAGATGGCGTTGGGCAGGTTCAGACCGAACTTCTTCACATATTCGATCGATTGGCCGCTACAATAGGGGCGGTCGATCATGCCGAGGTCATGGAGGTGAATATCGCCACGCATGTGTGCGTCGGCCAGGTCCTGCGTAAACACTTCGAGCAGAGCGAATTCCTTCTTGATCCTCTCGGCCAGTGTGAGGTTCGTGGCCTCGGGGCCATGCGGGACGTTGGCATTCTCCTTGTTCGGGTTCATGATGATCTGACGTGCATCGTACAGCGGGACACCTAGCCTGGTATGCTGCCGGCGGATCTTCGCTAGACCGTATTCAACAAGCTTAGCGTTCGTCAGTTCGCGGATGAGCGGTGCGGTGATCACGTCGAGCTCGAGCTCCGAGATCATCTTCTCCACTTCACGCGCGACAATAGCGGCGGCATCTTCGCTGATAGTCGTTTCTCTCATCAAAGCATCGAAGATGCGTGCTTTGTCCCACTTCTTGATCTCTTCATCTGAAGTACGCACGAACAGCGATAGCTCTGTCGATTCCTTCTCGTCTGACCAGATGACACCTGGCTCCCCTGATCCCTTTAGCTCGTGTGAGTTCTCTATTGATTTCATGAGTTTCCCCTTCAGAAGGGCACGCCAACCCTGAGAATGACGCCCCAGATGCAATTTACACTCTGCAGCCTACAGCATTACGTTTTGGGGTTTAAAGGCATTTTTGAACTTGGTGTGGTAAATAAAGCCCCGTTAAGAAAGCTTTATTATTTACCAGGTCTGTTACCAGGTCTGTTACCACATGTTTCATCCAGAGCACGATTTGAAGTTCGTAATCCTCGAATTACTGACAGATGACGGTCGATCCATCAGCTCTTTATCACGGGAACTGGAGAAACAAGGCTACGACATTCACAGATTGATACTTACCGGTTATCTGCGTGCTTTGGCCGATCAACACGTACTCAAAGAGAAGGATGTACCGCCAGCAAAGATATACGTGCCGATAAAAGGACGCCAAAAAGACATCTATGATGTGGTCAACGAGGCCGCCCACAGCCTGACCGAAGGACGGAGGGCGGAAGAACTGAGCCTATACGCAATGTGGCGTCTTTTCAAGCGCCCGATCTTTGCAGAGGAATTGGTCAGAGCCGGAATCTCCGGCGAACCGAGAGGAAGGCTGGCCACTCAGGAGGAGCGTCAAGAGGCAAAGAAGATTCTGACTCGATCGGGCTTCAAGATCCCGGACAGCAGCCGCGCCTATGTACCGGAGGCAAACGACCTTGGTGCAGATTATCAGACCCTCCTCGAAACCATCGTCGCCTCTCAGCTTGACATATCCTATCTGGTCAGAGAGACCAAGCAGACTCGGCTGGTATGATACTGAACAAGTACTATCGACTCCGAATAAGAGATGATTTCTGGATGGCTGACTTGTGACAGTCTGGTGCTGAACAAAGGTTATTGTCACCCCCCCTCACAATTTGTCCATCGCCGAGGCCAAGTCGTCCGCCGTTCTTCCAATGTAGTACTTGAACGTCGTGTTCGGATTGTCGTGCTTCAGACCTGCCAGTTATCGGACTTGCATGAATAAGCTGGCGGAGAGGGGCAAGGACTTCGTCGAAGCGTCGCGGAGATCGAACGGATGATCAGAAATAACATATTTTGATATAACCCGCCATCACCTATTTTGATCGGTGCTTGCTCATGATCACTCTACCGAGCGAAGTTATGAAGATCATCAACGACCCAAAGTCCTCGAAGACGATCGCCACGATATCGAAGGAGGGCCGGATTCATACGATATTCATGGGGAGCATGTCGGCGTTCTCGTATGACCAGCTCGCCTTCGCCCACATATTGATGAAAAGAACCCAGCTGAACTTGATCGACATGCATAAGAAGGGTGAGCTGGTCTCGGTCTCAGTCACTCTGGAGCAGACCTCCTACGAGATCATGGCGAAGGTCGGAGAGTATCACACCGCCGGTCCAACGTACGAAAAGATGATCAAGGAACTGACGCGGCTCGGCGTGAAAGAAGGGCTCGACAAACACGGGATCAAGGTCAGAGGTGTTTGGATCCTCGAGCCGATGGAGGTCTGGAACCAAAGCCCAGGCCCGAATGCAGGGACCAGGGTCGTCTAGCCCGGAATGGTTTTCCTTATAGGATGGTTCAACTACTCAATTAATGAAGCAATTTGTCAGCGTATATTCGGAATGGCTTTATCGAATCGATCTCCCGGTGCTCCTTTTATCCTTCTGAGGAAGTATCGATGCATCCATGGATCGCACTCGAACGTCGCGACCTCGCCATACCCCTTGCATGTGATGTCGACCAGCATCTTGTCTCCGAAGACAATGAAGTTTAGGACACCGCATCCTGGGCATGCGAACTCATCCCAATTTGACACGGGCTTGAGAACGGGCTAGGTGGTAATGAGCTTGACGGGGAGAGGGTAGTAAAAGTGGGCCTATGATAATCAGGGCAGAAGGATGTTATCCGGACTAAGCCGATCGACGTCTGTGCGGCCGGCAGCGGAGGATTCAACCACCCCGTTACTGTACTCATACAGGCTGGCCGCGCATCTCGACAATGTTCTAGCTAGGATCTTCATTCAACAATTACTATAGCAATATCGCCTGTCACCTCGTGTCGATGTTGACGCCGTTGAGCGTCACCAACAAGGATTGGTTATGTGCTTACCATTCGCAATTTTCCAAAACGTGATTATAAAGGATGAAATCTTAGCAGGAGCTAATAAATATAGAACATCGTGGTCAAAGTAGGCCTTGAACGCCATCCACCCAAAACTGATCTTGGCAGTCGATGATGAGACGGACCTTTGCGTCCTGACAAAGGAATTCCTGGAAAGGTCAGGGAACTTTGAGGTGGACGTTGCAGGATCGGTTTCTGAGGCCCGGGTCGCGATCGCACAACGATGCTATGATGCGATCGTGTCCGACTATCAGATGCCGGGTGAGGACGGCATACAGTTCCTCAAATCGTTACGTGCATCGGGCAATATGATCCCGTTCATCTTATTCACCGGGAAAGGCAGGGAAGAGGTCGTCATCGAGGCGATCAACAATGGCGCGGATGCCTATCTGCAAAAGGGCGGGGAACCGAGATCGCTCTTCGCGGAACTGGAACACCGGATAGGCACGATAGTTCGAAGGCATCGGGCTGAGACAGCGTTGTTGGACAGCGAGTCGGAGTTCCGCACCTTGTTCGAGAATAATCCAGACGCAGTTGTCCTGGTCAGCATAGACGGGAAGGTCCTAAACACCAATCTGGCAGGTGCTGGCATGGTGTTAATGTCCAAAGAAGAGATAATCGGTAGTAGCATTTCCGATATGGGGGTTTTCAGCGAACATGATGTGGCCCGTTTCCAACGAACTATGATCGCCATGGCGAAGGGGGAGCCGGTCGCGCCTGTCGTGTCCCAGGTCCGTCGCAAAGACGGCACAGTGAAGTGGGTGGAGATCCGAGCCTCGATCGTTACGAAAGCCGGACTATGTGTTGCTTTCCAAATAATTGGTCGAGATGTCACTCGGCAAAAGCGGGCAGAGGAGGCACTGCGAAATAGCGAAAGCAAATTCAGGGCAATATTCAACGGGGCCGCTATCGGGATCACCACTGTCAGCGTCGATGGAAAGCCCCTGGAATTCAATGATGAACTGGCGAACTATCTTGGATATTCCAGAGAAGAACTAGGTCAAAGGTCCTTCCTCGAAGTTACATTCCCTGATGACCTGGAGAAAGACCTTGCACAGTATGAGAATCTCATCGCTGGGAAGATCGACCATTATGAAATGGAGAAGAGATATGTCCGAAAGGATGGGAAGATCGTTTGGGCTCTCTTATCCGTGAGCTTAGTGGAATCCAATGAGGGGGAGCCTCCTCTCGTTCTTTCGATCGTCACTGACATCACTAGGCTTAAGATGACAGAAGAGGCGCTAAAGGAGAGCGAACAGAAATATCACACCTTCTTTACGACATCGCGGGACTGCGTTTTTATCACCACGGTAGACGGCAAGTGGGTGGATTTCAACGATGCAGCGATCGAACTGTTCGGTTATAAAAGCAGGGAGGATCTGTTGAAGACCGACATTCCTTTCTTGTATGCAATTCCGTCCGATAGGGATGCGCATCTTAGGTATATTCACGAAAGAGAGTTTTCGTTCGAATATCCTGTCGATCTCAAAAAAAAGGATGGGACGAAAATCAACACCCTGATCACCACGGTGGCCCGGAAAGACTCATATGGGAATACCATCAGTTTTCAAGGATCGATACGGGACATCACCGCCAGGAAGCAGGCAGAGAAAGCACTTCACGAGAGCGAGGAGCGGTTGGCCCTCGCGCTGATGGGAGGAAATCTGGGGGTCTGGGACCTGGACCTGAGTACTATGAAGATCATAGTCAATGACCGCTCCATTGAGCTCATTGGCAAGAATAGGATGGACGGACCAATGGACTTCGAAGACTGGTTGTCAAACCTCCATCCGGATGACCGGAAGAAGGTGTCCGATGGCATCAGCTTTGAGTCAGACCAACACACTGATCTATTCGAGGCCTTGCTCCGTTTCCGTCATGCTGACGGTGAGTATAGATACATCCTGGACCGAGGAAAGGTCATCCAGTGGGATGACCGGAAGAGGCCACGACGTGTTGTTGGTACTCTATTGGACATCACCGAGTTGAAGAAGATGGAGGAAGCCATGGAGACGGCGAACCGCAAGCTCAATCTCCTGTCAGGCATCACCCGGCACGATGTCACGAATCAGTTGATGGTGCTTACGGGGAACCTGACCTTCCTGGATGGGATGCAGAATGGCCACTCATCCGAACAGCATCTCCGGAATGCCGAAGCAGCCGCGGAACGTATCTCGGACATGATCCGGTTCACCAAGGATTACGAGGAGGTCGGCGTGCATGCCCCCATTTGGCAGGATGTCCGGACATTGGTGAGCGCCGCTTCAAAGGATCTCCAACTTGAGAAAGTGAAAGTTGTGAACGGTGTTCCTGCCGGTTTGGAGGTCTTCGCCGATCCTCTGATCGTCAAAGTATTCCGCAACTTAATTCAAAATACATTGCGGCATGGCGGTAGTGTCACTACAATACATTTCTATCATGAAGAACAAGATGGAGTTCGATTTCTCGTCTGCGAGGATGATGGTGTGGGCATCTCGGCAGATATGAAAAGGAAATTGTTCACCAAGGGTTTTGGGAAGGACCACGGCCTCGGCCTTTACCTCTCCAGGGAGATACTCTCAATCACAGGCATCGTGATTACGGAGGAGGGTGAATCGGGGAAAGGGGCCAAATTCGTCATGACCATGCCTCATAACGGCCTCAGGGAAAACTGACGTTTTTGTCCTTTGAGGTCAATCCAGTCAATTCGGGGGAGACAAAAGTTATAATCACTTCCACGATACCCCATATCATGAAACTGAACGGCCTGGTGTCCGATCTTAAGGGGTACCCAGGTATCACGAGGAAGAAGGCCATATCCAGCGTGATCAACTTCTTCCCCAAGGTCTCTTCCTCCAAAGTTCTAGCTTCCTATGGTGAGGATGCTGCTGTTCTGGAGCATAACGGTGAGGCCATGTTGCTGGCTGCGGACGGGATCATGCAACAATTGATGAAGGCAAATCCGTTCTTCGCCGGCTACTATGCTGTTCTTGTCAATCTTAACGACATCTCCGCCATGGGCGGTGTGCCGCTGGCCATGCTGGATGTTCTATCTGTAAAGGAAGAGAAGGTGTGCGTTAACGTCATGAGGGGAATGGAGACCGCGGTCAAGAAGTTCGGCGTGCCAATAGTCGGCGGACACACCCATCCGGACTGCACCTACAACGCGATCGACGTGGCGATCATCGGGACCGCCAAACTTGATGAGGTCGTTTATTCTCACACAGCACTTGCCGGGGACGACATCATCATGGCGATGGACCTTGATGGATTCTATCCCGAGGGTCTGACCTATGCCTGGGACACGACCTCCAAGAAGGACTCGACCATTGCCCGTCGGCAGATGCTCATAATGAACAAGATTGCCAAGAAGAAAATGTTGCGTTCCGGAAAGGACATCAGCAACCCGGGCTCGCTGGGGACCCTCGGCATGCTCCTGGAGACAAGCGGTAAGGGAGCATTGGTCAATATCCACAAGATTCCAATCCCAAAAGGAGTCGATTTCTCCCAGTGGCTTAAGTCCTACCAGGGGGCTGGATTCGTCGTCACCTGCGATCCAAAAAACTCGGAACGGGTCATCGAACAGTTCGGTACGGTAGGCATAACAGGTGCGGTAGTTGGAGGAGTGGACGGAACGAACGTTTTCAAGGTGACCGATGGCGACGAGGTGGCGACGCTGTTCGACCTGAACACCGAGTCCATAACCGGCTGCAAACCCACATCCACGATCGGCTGGGAAGAGATCGATCTCGGCAAGTAAGGGGCAAAAGGTGCTAGGCCACAAGGGTGGCCGCTCAGTTTGGCACAGGTGATCCAACCGCTGACTCAGCCCCGCTCCCCTTCGAGCGTAGGTAGTCCACGGTTAGGCTGTTCCCGTCAGGGCCTGACCCGTTCCCCGTGATCAGAGCAAGGAGCACAACCCTCCAGCTGCGCCACGATGCTGCCACCGACCCCGTAGGACAGAGCCTCAACATCGACGGTTGGGCCTATGCCTCCCCGGATACGACGCCCCTCGCTGTCACCCCCGCTTGTCGACGATTTCGGTGTAAAAGGACACGCCGAGCGTCCCGGTCTAGCCTAGCGTCCCCAATTAAGCATACCAGCTATATAAACGCAATGGAGCCGACTGGCATGACCTAAAATGGCAAGAATGTGGACCAATTGTACGGAGAGGCTCCGGTCAAATGACCTAACCAAAGGAAAATTAGTAAAAGCCCCTGGCAACAATATGATGTTCCGTGAGTGTAAAAGAAACGCCTGCCCTGAAGAAACCCGATTGGTTGAAGACCAAGGCTGCCTTCGGAGGGGACTTTGATATGGTGAGGGAAATAACGAGAAGGCACTCCCTACTAACTGTATGCGATGCATCGCATTGTCCGAACATCCGTGAGTGTTGGTCCGAACGAAGCGCCACCTTCATGATCCTAGGGAGCGTGTGTACGAGGTCTTGTAAATTCTGTGCGGTGAACCATGGCGATCCCCAAGGGAAGACCGATGCATCGGAACCCGCCCGGGTCTCGGAGGCGATCAAAGAGCTCGGACTAAAGTACGCCGTCATTACCAGCGTGACCCGGGACGACCTCGAGGACGGTGGGGCTTCGTTCTTCGCCGAGACGGTCAAGGCGATCCATTCCGAATCGGAATGCAAGGTTGAGCTGTTGATCCCGGACATATCGCGGAGCAGTGAGGCAATCCGGAACATAGTCGATTCTGCTCCTGAAGTGGTGGGGCACAACATCGAGACCGTGGAGCGGTTGCAGAAGCAGGTAAGGGACCATAGATCGTCGTATGCCAGATCACTATCGTTATTGACCGATTTGAAGGATTTGTATCCAAATATGATAACAAAGAGTTCCATCATGCTCGGGCTAGGCGAAACGCTTCCTGAGGTGATCCGCTCCATGTCGGACCTGCGAACAGCGGGGGTTGAAGCGATCGCGATAGGACAGTATCTCAGGCCTAAAGGCGGAAGCCTTCCCATCGTCGAATATGTTGCACCGGAAAAGTTCAATAGACTGGAAGAGGAAGCACATGACATGGGGTTCCGATATATCGCCTGCGGACCGTTCGTCCGTACATCATACAGAGCTCAGAGGATTCTAGAACTGATTGGAGGCGTATAAAATGCTGATCGATGATTTCAACCCGCTTGAAGGAAAGATGTTACATATTCTGAATACCGACGGAACCGTTGTCAGCGAGCTGGACCCGAAGCTCGATGATCCTACCCTTATTCAGGCATACAAGACCATGGTCCTGACCCGGGTGGCGGATGAGAAGGCGGTCAAGCTTCAGAGGCAGGGCCGCTTGGGTGCCTATCCGCCGTGCAAGGGACAGGAGGCGGCTCAGATCGGACCGGCCATGGCCATGAGGAAGGATGATTGGTTCGTGTGGTCGTTCCGGGAGCTCGGCGGTCTGCTTTACCACCAGGTCCCCCTGATGAACCAATACTTGTATTGGATGGGGAACGAGATGGGAAGCCATTATCCCGACGATGTCCGTGCGTTGCCATCGTCGGTCCCGGTCGGTTCCCAGCTTTCCCACGCCGTCGGCATATCCTATGCGGCCAAGCTTCGGGGCGAAGAAAATGTTTCGGTGGCGTTTTTCGGCGACGGGGGCAGTTCCGAAGGCGATTTCCACGAAGCCGCGAACTTTGCCGGAGTGTACCAGTCGCCGGTCGTGTTCGTCTGCCAGAACAACCAGTACGCTATCTCATACCCGCGCAAGTTCCAGACCCGGAGCCCCACCATTGCGCAGAAAGCGATCTCCTACGGCTTCCCCGGTATCCTGGTAGATGGGAACGACATCCTGGCCATGTACGCCGCCGCCAAGGAGGCGGTGGAGAGGGCGCGCAACGGACAAGGTCCGACGTTGATCGAGGCCTACACCTACCGCCTGGGTGACCATACCACCTCCGATGATGCCACCAGGTATAGGGTGGAGGCGGAGCTGGCCGAATGGATGCAGAAGGACCCTCTGGACCGGTTCAACCGGTATTTGGAGAACAAAGGGATCTGGAATGATGACCTGGAGAACGCGGCGGTGAAAGAGGCCCAGGACCTGGTCGAGAAGGCCGTGGCCGAAGCTGAGAACTATCCCCGGCCGAGCGTGGAGGACGTGTTCCGGTATATGTATGAAGAGATGTCCCCCGATCTGGTCGAACAGATGGAGAAGATCAAGGCGGAACAATCCGCCCGGAAGGGGGTGTGACCATGCCCTCGATGAACATGGTGCAGGCCATCAACTCGGCGTTGGCCCTGGAGATGGAGAAGGACCCGATGGTCGTCGTGTTGGGCGAGGACGTCGGTGTGGACGGCGGGGTTTTCCGGGTGACCGACGGGCTGCAGAAGAAGTTCGGTCCTGCGCGGGTGATCGACACGCCGCTGGCGGAAGGAGCCATCGTCGGCGTGGCCATAGGGATGGCGATCAATGGTCTCAGGCCGGTGGCGGAGATCCAGTTCATGGGCTTCTCTTACTTGGCGATGAACCAGCTCATCTCCCACGCTTCCAGGATGAGGAACCGGACCCGCGGCAGGCTGACCGTTCCCATGGTCATGCGCATGCCATACGGGGCCGGGGTGAAGGCTTTGGAGCACCATTCCGAGAGCACCGAGGCTTTGTTCGTGCAGATCCCCGGGCTCAAGGTGGTGGTCCCATCGACACCGCTGGAGGCAAAGGGGCTCTTGACGGCGGCGATCCGAGATCCGGACCCGGTCATCTTCCTGGAGCCGACCCGAAGCTACCGTATGCTGAAGGAGGAAGTCCCGGACGGGGAGTACGTTCTTCCCATCGGGAAGGCGAGACTGGTCCAGGAAGGCAGGGATGTGACGATAATCGGTTGGGGGGCAATGATGGTCCAGATCCAGAAGGCGGTGGACGAGGCGGCAAAGAAAGGCATATCGTGCGAGGTCATCGACATGCGTACGCTGTCGCCCATGGACTCAGCCTCGGTGGTCGATTCGGTAAAACGAACCGGCCGAGCGGTGGTGGTGCAGGAAGCGCCAAAGACCTGCGGTGTCGGCGCCGAGATCGTCGCCAGGATCAACGAGAAGGCCCTACTTTCGTTGCAGGCGCCGGTCGCCAGGGTGGCCGGTCCTGATATCGTCGTGCCGTTGCCCAAGGGCGAGGAGTACTACTACGTATCACCGGAAAGGATATTGACCGAGATCGAAAGGACGTTCTCGTTCTGAGGTGTAAATATGGCAACTGACTATAAGTTCCCCGACCTTGGCGAGGGCGTCACCGAGGGCGAGATCAAGAAATGGCTGGTGAAGGAGGGCGATTCGGTCGCCAAGGACCAGGCGTTGGCCGAAGTGGAGACCGATAAAGCGGTGGTGGAGATGCCGTCCCCTGTGGCCGGAACCGTCCTCAGGATGGATCACAAGGAGGGAGACCTGGTCAAAGTGGGCGAGGTGCTGGTGGTCATCGGGGAGAGGGGCGAGAACCCGTCCGTACCCAAGGCCACCGAGCCTGAAGCGAAGCCTGAGGAACTGCCGGAAGGAGCCCGGAAGCCATCCTATTCGGTGGTCGGCGAACTGCCGACCGAGGAGGTTAGCGTCTCATCCACCGGGAAGATCGCCGAATCCAAACCGTCGACAGCGGTCCAGGCAACGCCGGCAGTGCGCAAATTGGCCAAGGACCTGGGGGTGGACATCTCGATCGTCAAGGGAACCGGCCCCAACGGCCGGGTCACGGACGAAGATGTCAAGAAGGCCAAGGAATCGCCACGGCCGAAGGTGGAAACGCCCCGTATGAAGACAGCCCCGAAGTTTGACCTATACGGTTGGGTCGACCGGATACCGTTGCGGGGCATACGCCGTACGACGGCAAAGCATATGGTCGAATCCCAGACCAAGGCGGCCCAGGTGACCGCCATGGACCAGGCCGACGTGACCGCGCTGTTCGCGCTGAGGGAGAAGGTGAAGAAGGAAGTGCTGGAGCAGCGAAAGGTGAACGTGACCTTCATGCCTTTCATCGTGAAGGCGGTGGTTTTGGCTCTCAAATCTCACCCGTCCCTGAACTCTTCGGTGAACGACGAGGAGAATGAGATCCTGGTCAAGAAGTACTATAACATCGGGATCGCGGTGGCCATCGAAGACGGGCTGATCGTTCCGGTGATCAAGATGGCGGACCAGAAGGGCATCGTCGACCTGGCCGAGGAGATCCACAATCTGGCAGAGCTGGCAAGCTCACGGAAGATAGACATGGCCGACCTGAGGGGCGGAACGTTCACCATAACGAACTATGGGGCGTTCGGGACCACGTATGGGACGCCGATTATCAACTACCCAGAGGTGGCGATACTCGGCACAGGAAAGATCACGGACACGCCGATGTTCATCGATGGCAAGATAGAACCCCGGAAGATGCTGCCCCTGTCGCTGACTTTCGACCATCGAGCGCTGGACGGCGCCGAGTCGGCGAAGTTCATGAATGAGCT
>JBEKDM010000026.1:0-21578 GCA_050014375.1 Methanomassiliicoccales archaeon
CTCTCCGCCGGACTGCGTGGCTTGTCTCAGGCATTGATCGTCTACATCCTCGCCCTGGCCATTGGGGTCAAGATGAACTTCGATCCACTGACTCTCCTGCTGGTGGTGTTCGTGGTCATATTGGGGGCCGCCATCTTCGCCACTCTGTCGCTCATCATCGCTTGCCTGGTGAAGACCAGGGACCGGTTCATGGGCATAGGCCAGATGATAACGATGCCGCTCTTCTTCGCCAGCAACGCCATCTACCCGGTGTCGTTGATGCCGGACTGGCTAAAGGTGATAGCATATTGCAACCCGCTCACATACATTGTCGATGCGCTGCGCGGGCTGATGATACAGGGCGGCGTCTATGAACACGGACTGGGCATGGACCTGTTGGTCATGACCGGGGTGGCCACCGGGCTGGTGTTCATCGGCGGTCGGTTATACTCACGGGTTGGCAGGTGACTCGCCAAGGAGTTCATTCGGGAACGGCTCGAAAAATGTCTGCCTGGTAAGGTATTCGTTCCCGAAACGTCGGTTGTATGAGCGCATGAGGTCGAGGCAACTGACGAGTGGTGTGCCATCCTCCCGATAGGACCTCAGGGCCTCCATGAATTCTTTCTTCTCGTCCGCGTTCAGTTGGTCCTTATAGTAGCCGATGGCGTGCATCAGGACGTTCGTTGCGCTGCCGCGTTTCGGCCGGTTGTCGAACATCGATCTGAGCAAATATTGGTATTGGTGGAATACGTCCTCGACATTTCGCTTGTCGCGATTGGAGGCGATGTTGCCCAAAAGCCGCATCTTGTTCTGGCCATAGGTCATGAGGAGAAGTTTATTGTCCGCCTGGTACTGCATGAGCGTGCTCATGTCATGGTCCAGCTCGCGGAAGCGGGCAAAGGCATAGAGCTTGGTGAGGAAGTGCTCGGCGATGCCCGCGTCGTACAGCCTGACCTCGTCTTCCACTGCCAGATCGCTGAATCGGGCGAGCACGGCCTCTCCAAAGAGACCAGGTCGCTTGTTCGGCAGGGGAGAATCGCTGGTCTCGTCGAGATAGATATAGGCGTCTTTCAGCCCGCAGGTGGGCGAACGTGACTTCATCAGGAACCCGTCTATCTGGTCCAGTCCCATAAGGAACGAGCCGCAGTAGCGCTGCGCTTTCTCGGTCAGGTCCAATCCAGTGGATGGTTGCACGAGCCTGCGCTCTCCGTTCCTCAGTGACACGAGCCTTATCGGCTCCCGGGGAACCCCAAGCCCAATGGCCATTTCTGGGCACACCGGCAATAGGTCGATCTTGCCCTTCATGCGGCTCACGAGTTTCGATTCGACCATCTTGCCGTCGTAACGGCAGGGGGCGAGCCCCAAGCATTGGGAGATAACGAGCCTCGGCCTGACGACATCCACGGCCGTTCCAAACGCGAACAGGTATCTAAAGATTTTAGTGGAGATGGAAAAAGATCCGGTGCAATCTGCAAGGTCACTGCCTCGATGTTGGAGTATAGCTTCTATGGATATCCGTCATATAGACGCCTTGGATGGCAAAGAACGCAATTTGGCATTGACAACGTTCTTATCCTTCGCGTTGTCGTCATTCATCATCAAGTCTCTGTTGGTCTGATTCCTTGCAATAGGGGCTATTCGGAAGCACCGGACCTGCAACTTACGATCGATCAAGGAAGAATGTCGATGAACAGCCAATCAATAGGGCAGACGGACAAAGAAAAATCGAGCAAGAGCAAGGACATCGTCATCACCCGGGTCTTCGACGCGCCCCGTGAGCTGGTCTGGAAGTCATGGACGGTGCCCGAACGGTTCATGCGTTGGTGGGGCCCTAAGGGCTATACATGCCCCAGCGCCAAGATCGATCTTCGGGTCGGCGGCACTTACCTGGCCTGCATGAGGTCACCGGAAGGCAAGGATTTCTGGAGCACCGGAACATACAAAGAGGTCGTGGAACCGGAGCGGCTAGCCATGACCGATTCGTTCGCCGACGAAGAGGGAAAGGTCGTTCCGGCATCATATTACGAAATGGCCGGAGAATATCCAATGGAACTTCAAGTGTCCGTTACCTTCGAAGAGCATGGTGGCATGACCGTCATGACCTTGAAGCATTCTGGCATGCCACAGGAGACGGCCGAGGATGCCGAGATGGGCTGGAACCAATCGTTCGACAAACTTGCGGAAGATATTCATTACGAGATCTTTGTCCAAATGAAGACGCTTGTACTGGCAGAACCGGGAAAACACGCGGTCATCATCATCCGAGTGCAGAATGCGCCCCGCGAGCTCGTTTTCAATACGACCACCGATCCGAAGCTGGTTCCACAATTCTGGGGCCCGGAAAGGTTCTCGACCACGATCGATAAAATGGAGGTCAGGAAGGGTGGCATGTGGCGCTTCACCCAGCGCGACCCCGAAGGGAACGATTTCGCTTTCAACGGGGTCTACCATGAAGTTAAACCGCCCGAACGGATCATCGACACCTGGGAATGGGAAGGAATGATCGGCCATGTACTCCTTGAAACAATAACATATGAAGAGATCGAAGGCAAGACCAAGATAACCAACATCACTGTCTTCCAGAGCGTTGAAGACCGTGACGGAATGTACAAGGCAGGGATGGTGGAAGGATCTGAAGCCACAATGGACCGCATGGCGAAACTGTTGGAGAAAATGAAATCGCTATGATCGGAGCATCGGGAAACAAAAGAATCTTCTTGTTCGGCGGTAGAGTCGTCTGCGACATGGCCAGCGTTCCCCGGTCTCGTTTCGCGATCCTGCCGAGACCTCTGTGTGACGATGATAGGTCGGGTCTGGTTGGTCGGAGTCGATCATCACGGACTTTATGGAAGGATACATGCCGTAGACCAGGTGATCGAGAACGCTTTGATGAACAGCATGCGCAGATTGGTTAAACAAGAAGCCCGATGCACCTTAAGAGGATATAATGGCAGACAAGGAGATCGCCGAAGGCCCGATCGCGTTCCTGGTCGACGGGGACAACGCCAACTCGGACATGGTCGGCGAGATGCTGAACGAGGCATCAAAGTATGGTTCGGTAATAATCAGACGCGTCTACGGGGACTGGAGCAGCCCGCAGATGGCATGCTGGAAGAAGAAGCTCCACGAATTCGCACTTTTGCCATCGATGGTCATACCAAACCGGTCGGGCAAGAACGCCACCGACATCGGCCTGGTCATCGATGCCATGGACATCATGCACAAGCATGTGGTCAAAGGCTTCTGCATCGTTTCAAGTGATTCCGACTTCACCTATCTGGCCATGAAGATACGAGAGGAAGGCCTTTTCGTCATTGGCATGGGGAATGATAGGACCCACCCGACCTTCCAAAAGGCATGCGACCGATTCATCTTCATAGAGAACCTTTTGCCGGTCGAAGAAGAGCTGGAATCGGAACACTGTCCCGAGCTGGCGGCGGAAGAGCCGAAGAAGGTGGAGCGCCATGTACCGAAGAAGGGACTCAGCCCGGAGAAGGCCTTGGACATGCTAACCAACGCCTTCCGTAACAAGGTGGGGGACGACGGACGGGTAAACCTGGGTAACCTGGGTGAGGCCTTATACCGTATTGAACCGGCTTTCGACCCGAGGACCTATGGCAAGAGCAGCCTGGTGGGCCTGATCGCAGCGCTTCCTGGAAGGTTCTCCATAGAAAGAGAAGGGCTCGGCATCTGGGTTAGGATGAAGGATGACGACGAGTCCCTAAAGGGCCGGGGCAAACGACGGCCCCGTTCCAAGTGAATCTTATGGCACTACCAGTACCGGGATTTCCGTGTGTTGGACCACCCTCGTGGAATTGCTGCCGATCAAGAACTCGGCTACCTGACCGACGCCTCTGGAACCGACAACGATCAGATCATAATGGCCTTCCCTGGCCAATCGGGTCAGCTCCTTCCAAGGTGTGCCCAGCTCGATCTTCGTGTCGACCTTGATCCCCGACCTTTCAATATCTTCCTTGACCGCTTCCACCAGGTCGTCATGGAATTCCTTCAGGTTCTCGATGAACGCCTTGTCCTCGACGGCGAGCGAATATTCGCCGGGTCTGACCACCGAGACCAGTGTGACGCTCCCTTTGAAGAGCTCCGCCAGGTCCGCTGCCGCCAACGCAGCGCGTTTTGAATTCTCCGAGCCGTCTATGCCCACCAGGATCTTCTTGAAATCCATGATTATCACCACGGTAAGAGTTGGAGCAGCGGCAACATAATGGTATTGGTGAAATGTAGCTCAGACCCCAGTCATTATCTATGATTCCCGAGCCGGATTTTAAGTATAAGCCTGCATGACCTGAAAGGTTTGTCATTCGGTCCGATTGAAATAGGAGCATTTCCCGTAACGATACGAGGAGAATGCCCACCGGGCCGAGGTGGTGACTTCTGACATAAAAAGGTGGGTCTTAAGTTCCCTGAGCATTTAGCTTCCTTTCCACTCCGGCCTCCTCACCCAGCTGCTCGATGACGCAGTCCTTGACGTCCTTGTCGTTGCGCAGCCGGCGGAACGACGGCGCCCGCAAATGCTTGTCCGTGGTCAGCTCCAGTATTTCCACCTCCGCTATCAACTCTGGTCTTACCCAGGTGATAACTGGCTCGCTGGGATAACTGGCTACCGGGGGCGTCCCCGCCAGAATGCCGTCCAGCACCGGGCGAAGTTCTTCCAGATATTTTTCGGTGAAGCCGGTCCCTACCCTACCGACGTACCTGAGCTCGTCGCCGAAGAACAGTCCCAGGGCCAGCGCGGATATGGTCCGGATCTCGGAAGTGTAGCCAAGGAGTACGCAATCTACCGTCTTCAGCGTCTTGATCTTCAACCAGGCGTCGGAACGTTTCCCGGGCTCATAGAACGAGTTGGAACGCTTGGCCATCACACCCTCTAGCTTACGCTGCTCGACCACGGACCAGAGTTTTCTGCCGTCCTTGCTGAAAGGAATGCTCTGCATGTGATGCCCTTCCCGCAGTACCGAGTGCATGATCCTCTTCCGTTCTTCCAATCTGGTCGAGAGCAGGTCCTTACCTTCCAACTCCAAAATGTCGAAAACGACGTAGGTGGCCGGGTGCTGGATGCTTAGGAACTTGGCGATCGAGATCTTTGATTGCTCCCTCTTCTGCAGCAGGTGGAACGAAGGGTTGCCGCGATTGTCATAGACGATGAGCTCACCGTCCAGGACGCAGGAGCGTGCCTTGATCTGGTCCCTGAAAGCGAACTCCGGGTAACGTTCGGTCAGCTCATGTCCCCGGCGGTTGAGGAATTTCATGGTCGAGTTAACATAACACAACGCACGCGTCCCGTCCAGTTTCGGCTCATAGATGTAACCTTCCCGCTCCAGGTCGTTCTTGGAACCGATAGCGGCCAGCATCGGTTCGTACAAGCTACGCCTCCAGGCTCTGCTTCAACGCATCGATGAGGTTCTCTTCTGGCGTCTCCTGCTTTTCCTTTTCGATGGTGACCAGCTCTTTCCGATCACGCTTCGCGATCGCCACCTTAAGATGTTCTGCGAACTCGTCCTTGTACTGAGAGATGTCGAAATGCGCGGCGCTAAGCTTGTCGATCAGCTGCACGGCGAGATCCAGTTCCTGTTTCTTGACATCCACTTTGTCGGCGATGTTCTCCACCCCCTTGATGCTTCTAAGCTCATATGAGTAGTTCAGGGTGCTCAGAAGCAATCCTCCTTCATAGGGCGCTATGGCACAGGTGTATTCCTTCTCCCGCATGACGAAGCGACCGATGGCATTCTTGTTCGATGCCTCGAGCGCCTGGGTGAAGATGAAGAACGCCTTTTCCTTCTTCTTGTCCGGCCCAACGTAGTAGTGTCCATCCAAGTAAGGTCGGTCGATCTGGTCCGGTGAGACGAACTCGACGATTTCGATGGCGTCTGACTTCTCCGGGCGAAGTCGGTCTAGCTCTTCCTTGGTGAATAGAAAGAATGAGCCGGGCTCGACCTCCAACCCTTTAACGATCTCGGACCAAGGCACCTCGGCGTCCTGTTTCTTGCAATATTTACGATATTCGATCGGGCTCTTGTCCTCAACATGCAGCAGTTTGAACCCAGGCGATGCAGAGTGCTCGACCGTGGAGTAGAGCTTGATTGGGATATTGACCATACCGAACGAGAGTGAGCCGGACCAGATGGATTTCATTTTACCCCTGATAGTAACGATTGGAGCTAGGAAGGTTAAAAGATTTGGATGTCGACCCCATCTAGAAATTAGGGGCATGGTTTTTAATATACAAATGTCGACAGGTCATGCAAATGGTCGAGATCTCAAGTGTCGTTGGACTTCTTGTTGCATTGTTGGTTTCTACGATCATAATCTACATTGTCACCAAGATAATGGGCGAGACCGAGGGGATCGTCAGGGCATTGTTGACTGCCGTAATCGGAACTTTGGTCTACGCGTTGGCGTACTGGTTGCTTGGCAGTGGTCTGCTGGCGGCTGTCGTAGGCGGTTTCGTTTGGCTTTTTGCGCTCAAAGGACTTTACAAGATCGGGTGGGTCAAGGCACTGATCATCGCCCTCCTCATATGGATACTGGCTACCATAATCGGATACTTCCTACCCACGCTATCAGGACCGTTCTAGATGGTGGATCGCAAATACGAAGGATCCTGGAAAGGGGCAGCTGACCAAGCATCCAATTGATTCAACCCATCTCAGGATCTCTTTCATAGTCATATTAGAATATACATCAATACAAATAATTATATTTTCTAGATTGGCTTAGGAATATTCTTATATATTCACTATCGTTAACTCGTTTGGTAACGCACCAAATATCAGGAAGGGATTACCGTCACAGAAGTACAATCCAATATACGTGCACAGATCGCGATTGAGGCCAGTCGTCTGGAGGAGGACGCGACCTATTCCATGAAGCAACATTTCCTCATCGCCGACCGACTGAAGCGGGTCAACCTCTTCCTAATCCTGGCGAACATCTTCGCTGGAACGGCCGCTGGAACTGCAATTCTCTCCAAAATAGATGCGTCAGGCATTTGGACCGGGCTATTGGCGATATCTGTGATCATATTCTCATCGTTGTTACTGACCTTCAATCCGGAGCTCACAGCGATGGCACATAACGATGCTGGCAATCGGTATCTTCTTTTGAAAGGCGAGGCTCGTAAGATGAAGAACGTGGACATTCTTGTTTCCACCTCCACAGACGAGTTGATTGAACATCTTAACGACCTCGAGAGGAAGCATTGGCAGATAAGGGAAAGGAGCCCGTTGCTAACAGAGTGGTCTTACCAGCGGGCGAGGATCAAGATCGTGAACGGTGAATGCGATTATGAAGTGGACAGCGGCATCGGTTCGAGAGAGGTAAGGCAGAGCGAGAATCATATCAGGACAGGAATGAATACAACTGAGGGAAAGGGATGAGTGATTTTTTTGGCTCCAAATAACAGAAAGTGAGATTGATACACCGATCCAACTGGAACAATTGCTTTAGCATAATCGACAGGCTATATGAGTGTTTGAAATCTGAACTCAGTATTGGAAATTTCTTCTGTCGATAACAGAAACTCAGCTGTTCGACTTCGTTCTCTTGCCTTTATGAGACGTTGATTCGTCCGCTTGACTTTTTTGTTCAGTCCGGAAATGCCTTCACTCAACAGGCCAATAAATCTCAGTTACAAGCTGGTCCGCCTTCACCGTCGCCGGGTCGTTAAGATACCGCTCCCACATCACCTTTTTCGGTTTGAGGCCTTCCTTGCGAATGTATTCCCGAACCTCCGCGTACTTCCCCATGATCTTATCGTATGGTCCAGTGTATACTGCGAATACGCATTTACCTCCGGGAATGGAGGAGGATATGATATTGCCTTCGCCTATCTCCGGCTTTGTTGTGGGGAAACCACACTCCATATCGCACTTCTGCTGGTCGTAGTCATGGTATATGGCAAAAGGAGGGCCCGCGACCTCGATCTTGTTTTTCTCCATGAACATCCATAATTGACCGAACATCTCTCCCATCATGGATTTGATCTGAGTATTTTGGACCATTTCCCTGATGGAAAGAATCGGAACCGGCTCTTGTTCTATGATCTTGATATCAGAGGACATGCGAAAAAGATGAAACAATGGAATACAAGTATTTTCTCAAGGCCCAGTTGAAAGTGCTATGCGTCTGTGGCCGATCATCGCGTCTTTGGAGTTAACCAAGGCATAATCGGTCATATTGGGAGTTAACGGCGTTCATAAAGCTATGTTAGCGGGCAAAAGTTAGTATATATAGGTTATATACTAGACTTGGTCAGGTGTTCCTATTTCCAAATACAAGATCGAGAATGTGGTAGCCTCCGCCTCGCTCGGAACGGAGTTGGACCTGCAAGCGCTGGCGGTCTCATTGGACGGCGCGGATTATGAGCCGGAACAGTTCCCCGGCCTCATCTACCGCTTGAAAGAGCCAAAAACTGCAACACTGCTGTTCCGCAGCGGTAAGGTGGTATGCACCGGGGCAAAGAGTCTGGACCAGGTAAAACTGGCCATCGACAAGGTGACCACCCAGATCCGCAAGGCCGGAATCAGCTTGGACAGCGAGCCGAAGATCGAGGTGCAGAACATAGTCGCCTCTTCGGACCTCGGGCAGAAGATCAACTTGAACGTGATCGCGATAACTCTGGGTTTGGAGCGGGTCGAGTACGAGCCGGAACAGTTCCCGGGCCTCGTCTACCGACTGGACGAGCCAAAGGTCGTTCTTTTGCTATTTGGGTCCGGAAAGCTGGTCTGCACCGGGGCAAGAAGGCCTCAAGATGTCGAAGCAGCGGTGGACAAGATCACCGAAGAGCTGAAGGCCGCAGGCCTGCTGCTGTAAGGATCGTAACTTTTCAAAGGACCGGGCAAGGATTTCTCCCTGCTCCGGTCTATTTTTGCATCTTCATTTTTATTCTACCGACCAATCTATGATTTCGCTAAAGCACCCTTAAGGTCTGGATGCTTCCCGCTTGCCTATTGCCCCGATCGGATCTCCTGCTCCGTTCCGTTCAGGCAGAAGTAGATATTCGTCAGCCCGAAATCTACCTTGACAGGACAGCCTGAGCAGTGGCAGCCTTTCGAGATCGTGATACAACTGCTCTTGCCCCCGAAACAGAACGTCAGTTCTTTCTTCTTCTTGGCACAATCGGCGTAAGTGGGACACGTCGGGCAGAGGCAATGGTCCTTCCTCTGCTTCTCCAACTTTTTCTTGTCCGCCTCGCTCAATTTGGCCCAATCGGCCATGGCATCTTCAAACATGTCCATCTTGATCCCTCTCGAGCCCTTGCCCAACTATTTCTTTTATTCTAGTGACCAGCGATCCAAAGTCCACCAGGTAGACCCGAATCGCAGAGTCGGATATGAAATATTCAGGGCAGGTTCGGGTTAATATCGCTTATGATAGGTGGTTGAGCGGTTTCCGCATGTCGACCTTTTTTAGATCACGAATTTTGCGTGAGGCGATCGGGACCTTTACGGAGCCGCCGAAACCATTTAGTCCTCGGGAAAGAACATGTTCCTCAGAACGAGGATAAATGGGATCGATCGTTGAGAACCGAGAGCTCAGGGGCAGAAGGTCCATTTTCCAGGACCGGAAGGAAGCAGGCAAAGCTCTGGCAACGTTGCTTGAAGCATACCGAGACAAAGGGGCGATAGTATTGGCCATTCCTTCCGGCGGATTGCCTGTCGCCGCGGAGGTGGTCAAATCCCTGGATGCCCAGTTCGATGTGGTCATCGTTCGGAAACTGCAGACGCCAAGAAACCCGGAGGCCGGATTCGGAGCCATCTCCCTAAATGGCGATACCATCCTCAACCAAGAGCTGATCGCCGATCTGGCGCTCACCGATGAGCAGATCGACCGGTCGAAGGAGAACGCGCTCAGGGAAGGAAGATCACGTGAGCGGGCCCTTCGAGGGGATCGCCATGGACCCGATCTTACCGGACGTATCGTGATATTAGTGGACGATGGGTTGGCCTCAGGATATACCATGCTGGCGGCAATCAGAGCGGTGAAGGCCGAGAATCCATCCAAGATCGTTGTCGCTGTCCCGACCGGTTCGGACCGGTCCGTGGAACTAGTAGCAAGGGAAGTGGACCAGGTCTTCTGCCTGAACATCCGAGAAATGCCTTTCGCCGTCGCCGACGCTTACCGCAATTGGTATGATGTCGACGAGAAGGAGGCGGTCCGGGTCTTGCGATATGGTATTCATCCCTGACCGGGTTCTCATGAACAGGTCCAGGTCTTTGAGAACCGATGACCGATCTAGAAGCTCCTGTTCATGTTGGTGAAGATCTCCTCAAAATTGCTCCTGGACCCAGACTTCAGCCCTTGTGCCATGCCGATGGCGATCTCATAGACATCGGCCTCGAATGCCGGCATCGACGCCTTCGCTACTTCTGATGGCGGAATGCCGCGATTCGCTTGGCCTCTTGCCCTGCGCTCACCCCTATCCAGATCGGTGTCCACAGTAGGCGGGATGATCTCGAAGACCTTGACCGACGTGTTCCTCAACTGATGTCTCAACGACACGCTGAACGAATGGACGGCAGCCTTGGTGGCCGAATACACTGGCATTATTGCCATCGGGATGAAGCCCAGGCCGGAGGATACGTTGACGACGGCCCCTTCCTTCTTCTTCATCAGGTCAGGAACGAAATAGGCGGTGAGGTAGACATATGCCTTCAAATTCACATCGATCTCGTCCGACCTGTCATCGGCGCGGTGCCGGAGCAGATCTTCGGGACCCTTGCGGAAATCGATCATCCTCTGGATGCCCGCATTGTTCACCAGGATGTTCACGTCGGGGAAGGAGGAAACGACCCAATCGTGTAGCGTTGCGCATTCTTCAGGTCTTGACAGGTCGCATCTTTTTGTGTGCAGACCGGGGAACCGCTCTGCGGCCTTCTTTAGGTTGGCTTCGTTCCTCGAGCAGATGATAACTTCGTTTCCTGCACTTATGAACGCCTCTGTCAAGGCCAAGCCTATTCCGGTCGCCCCTCCCGTTATCAAGATCGTGTTTCCGGTGATTTTCATTGCTGTTCCCTTCTGAGCCCTTGGCATCTTCAGATTCTTATTGGTTCCGTCGCTGACCGACAGTCCGACCAGCAAGGCTCTTGACCACCCGAGCATGGACAGCGTTATATGCAGGAAGTTCCGCTTAGAACCTTGCAGACGGTGCCTGGATGAAACTATCGCCTTTCTTCACGTCCGAGATAATACCAACACGGCCGTACAGCTTCAAGCTGACGGTCAGGAAACCGGCAGGCTGGGCCCTGTTCACCCCATCGGAGATATTCGAGGAAGGGACTCTTTGGACGGCGACCCACGTCGAGGGGCGCCTCGTCGGGATCAAGATCCATTCGAAGGGGACAGTGGATGAGCCCTGGGTCATCGCGGAGATATTTCTGGAAAAAAAGCCCAATGCCGACCAGCTCCGTTCCATCAACCGGTCGGTGACCAGGAGCATCGGCGCGTCCGAGGACCTTTCTGAATTCTACTTAATGGCCGAAAAGGACGACATCCTCAAGCATGCGGTCGTCGACCTGCGGGGCATGCACAATACCATGGCCAGCACGATCTTCCCAGACGCGGTCCTGGCGATAACCCTGCAGATGACCACCATCGCCAGGAGCAACCAGATGATGGATTGCTTGCTGAAGACCTACGGGGACGCGGCCGAGTTCGACGGGAGGACGGTTCACACCTGGCCCCGGCCGAGCTCGCTTGCTGCCCTGACGCCGGAAGAATTGGCCAAGACGTGCAACATGGGCTACCGTGCCAAACACGTGGTCAAGCTGGCGAAGAAGATCGAAAGCGAAGGGTTCCCTAGCATCGAGGAACTGGATAAACTGTCGCCAGAGGAAGCGAAGGCAACGTTGCTTGAACTTCCCGGGATTGGCGATTACTCTGCGGACATCATCAATCCCCATGGAGGGTTCCCTATTGACGTCTGGTCAGCGGATGTGTTCGGCTTACTTCTATTCGGCAAGGAACCGGCGGACAAGAACAAGGAGATCCAATTGATCAAGAACGAAGGCATCCGCCGGTGGGGAAAATGGTCCTGGATGGCGTTCTACTACATCGTTCAGGATCTCGAAAACCTCTCAGACCGGTTAGGGGTCAAGCTGAGGTTGATATGATCCTCTGGATCCTGGGTTCGGGCGAATGAGATTTGCGGACCATTCCCGAATTCTTGACACTGCCGGAAACGTTCCCGTTCAAGGCATTCCGCCCTGCTGTTTGCCCTTTCGGATATCGTCTAGAATCTGCTGGTATTGCTCCCTCGTGATCTCTCCTTTGGCATAGCGTTCATCCAGGATGTGCTCCGCCCCCCTTTCAGGGTATTCCCAATAGCGTCCGTGCCAGTGGCGATACCGGTTGAAATCGCGTCCGGAACGGTCGAAACCGATGAATGTCCAGAACACCATCCTGAAAATGAACCCGATGAATAGAAGGATGAAAATGAATCCTAGGATCCACCACGGGAAGTAGAACGAGCCGTCATTCCGCCAGAAATTCGACGGATTGATGATGATCTCGATCAATAGCACTCCTAGGAGCAGTATGATCAACGCGCCGATGATCACGCCTATTATCCGTCTCGGTCTCTCGTCCATGAATAACTTAGCCGAGCGTTCGGTTCTTAAATGTTGACCTATGTTCCAGGTGATTCCGGATCAGGTAGAACTTACCTTCTTGCACCTTTCGATGGACATCAAGTAAACTCCGTAGATCAGCACCCAAAAGATTGCCGGGTAGTAGATCATCCGCTCCATCCCGCCCGCGCCCAGCCCCAAGAATGTCTTTGTGCCCTGCAAGCACAAGGCAACCAGACCGGTGAAGCCAAGAGCAGCGAACACCACAGATAGTGGCCCTTTGACCGTCCGGGAAGAGACCAGTGCCGCCATGCTCCCCATTCCGAAGGCGAGTCCCGCGAATACCAGATGGATAGTACCCCAGTGCTCGTTGAATACCCCGACACCGATGGTTCCTGCGCCAGATAGGGCGACCAATATTGGAACCTCCCATGCTGGGCCGCCCCGAAGGTAGACGGAGATCGTGATGAGCACGCCGAAGGCGATGATGGCAACGGTGAAGATCGTGCGGCTGGGCTCAGGCCCGACCCCCAGGTCGCTGATGTAGTTTTGTGAAACGCTGTAACCGGGGTATAGGATCTCGGCCAGGTGCACCAGAAACAATAGTTCCAGAGATCCTAGGAGCAGCAATAGGCCAGGGCTCCTCCAGTTCGTCATGGTCCTTTCATGCACTGGATAGTTGATAAGGGTTGGCTCTGCATTTATTCCGGAGATTATTTCAGGATTCCATAGGGATCGATCTGGACCTGGTAGGAGGAACAAGGGCATTCGAATGGATTCCATTTTCTGACAGCGGATAGAAATATCCCCCAGGGCCTAAGAGAGCTGGGTTGAATATGAGGGTCGTCCGGGGAGATCGTTCCCATGCGGACCAGATCATGGAGGTCTGGAAAGAGTTCATGGAGTATCACCAGTGCATCGACCCTTACTATGGCACGTCAGAGGGTGGGCACCTCAAGTTCGGAGAGTACATCTTAGAGCGGATGGGACGGGATGACTCGCTGGTCCTGGTCGCCCTAGATGGGGATCGTGTGCTCGGTTATTGTCTCTGTTATGTTCAGCATCGTCCACCAGTGTTCACCGAGATGGTGATCGGCGTCCTCTCCGATCTGGCCGTGAGTGAGGAAAACAGGGGCGGCGGGGTGGGCGGGGCCCTCGTCGAATCGTCACTGGCCTGGCTTCGAGAAAAGGGGATCAAGAGGGTCGAGCTAAGGACCTCGGCAAGGAACGACAACGCTATTGAGTTCTACCGCAAGCATGGTTTCTGGATGTACGATCACATGATGACCCGGGAGATATGATCCCTGGCCTTTTTCTGGATATCCAAGAAACAAGCAGGTGAACGATTCCATCACCAAAACCTCACCGACCTACCTTATTTTGAGCTCTTTAAGGAAGCGACCGGGGCGTCTGGCAGTGTAACTTATCTGGGTTTGGTAATGGAACGATAAGGTTCTAGGAACCGAGCCGCCAAAATGATCGAGATCTTGACTACTTGATGATGAACGACCTCATTGAAATGGACTTATTCTGGAACCCCTCATGGATGAACTCCAGGGATTCCCCTGGCTGTTTCATGCCAAGAGCATATATCATCGGGAGATAGTGGTCCAGGGTCGGCACGGCCAGGTCCGCTCCGGGAATGGCCTGGTAATCGATCAGGAGGTCGTCGTCGCCGGAGAGCAAAGCACTCCTCAGCTTATCGTCGAAGGTCTTAGCCCAGTCATATGGCACCGCATCGATGTTTCGAAAATCGATCATCCTGAGATTGTGGACGGCATTGCCCGATCCCATTACCAGAACGCCTTCCTCCCTGATCTTTGCCAATTTCTTGGCCAGATCATAATGGTAACCGATCGGCTTCTCATCGAACGTTCCCGGAAAATAGTCCAGGCTGAGCTCGAAGACAGGCACGTCGGCATTGAGATAGATGTGCTTCAGTACGGCCCAGGAAGCATGGTCCAAACCCCAGGCCAGATCGCAGCGAACAACACCCATTGAAAGCTCCGAGAGTATCTTGGCATGGACCGGAGCGCCGGGGGCCGGATACTTGACCTTATAGAGCTCGCTAGGGAACCCGTAGAAGTCGTGGATGGTCTCCGGTCTTTGGATGCAACAGACAGAAGTACCCTTCGTCAGCCAGTGGGCCGAGACGACCAAGATGGCCTCAGGCTTCGGGATCTCCCGACCCAGCTTGTTGAGGCTCTTGGTATAGTTGTTCTCCTCGATCGCGTTCATCGGGGACCCATGACCGATGAACACTGCTGGCATTCTGTTTCGCTTATTCGATGTCATCTATTGAGCCTCGATAACACCAAACACATCTGCGGGTTATTTTCTTCCCGCCCTGACAGTTGTCCCCGATTTGATGAAGGTTCCGCTACGGATCTCCCGGAACGCCGTCTCCAATTCCTCCTCGGTGTTCATTACGATCGGGCCTCCCCAGGCGATCGATCCCTTGATCGGTCTTCCCGAGACCAGTAGGAACCGGGCGCCGCTCAGTCCAGACTTCACGGTCACTAGGTCACCTTTCCCGAAGATCGCCAAGTGCTCTCTTTCCACAAAGGGTCCTCCTTCAGCGAACTTGGCACTGCCCTCAAACAAATAAGCAAAAACATTGTACTCGGCAGGGATTTCCCTATCCAGCGATCCTTCTTGACCCAAGGTGACGTCCAGATATTCGACTGGCACAACCAGGTCCTGGACTGGGCCGATTGTCCCCTTGACGTTGCCCGCCACAACCTTCACCTTCGCACCGTTCTCGAGCACGACCTCAGGAATCATTTCCTTTCGAACGTCCCGGTACCGTGGATCCATCATTTTGTATGCCTGGGGCAGATTGACCCACAACTGGAATCCATTCACTCCGTCGGACGACAGCTGGGGCATTTCCTGGTGCATTATCCCACTGCCAGCGGTCATCCATTGGATGTCTCCGGCATTGATCACGCCGGTCCTACCGGTGCTGTCACGATGCTCCACGCTGCCCTTGAGCATGTAGGTTATGGTCTCCATCCCCCGGTGCGGATGCATCGGAAACCCGGCCATGTAGTCATCCGGATCATCAGATCCGAAGTGGTCCAGCAACAGGAAAGGATCCAGAAGGTCAACGTCCTCATGCCCGAATGCTCTATTTAGCCGAACTCCCGCCCCGTCCGAAGTTGAATTGCCCTTCGATATTCTGACGATCTCTCGGACTTCCTGCATTTTTCTCCCTTACTCGTCGATTCGAGCGTCGGGCTAATAAACCAATCTGAATGGTCGTCACTGTCGAACAGGTAGGAAGAATGAAACTGCTTCCGGGTCAATCCCTTCTAGGGTAAGGAATATTTCGCTGTTCGGTCATACATAGTACGGATATCTTATGGAAAAGGTCGAGATCGGAATGCATGCCCCTCCAATGGCCATGCCCGTATGTCTGGTAGGGGCTCGGGTCAAGGGTAAGGCGAACTTCTGTGCGGTGGCATGGTTCACAATACTGGACGATGAGCCTCCGATGGTCGCCGTAGTTATGGGCAAGGACCGGGCCACGAAGGACGGCATTGTAGAGAATGGAACCTTCAGCCTAAACATTCCAAGCGAGTTCAACGTGGCCGCGGTGGACTATTGCGGGATCAATTCAGGGAACGAGGTCGACAAATCGAGGGTCTTTGGAGTATCCTACGGAACTATGAAAACCGCGCCTATGGCAGATGAATGTCCGATCTGTGCTGAATGTAAATTGACGAAAATCATCGAGTTCCCAGGCACGGATCTTGTCATCGGGGAGGTGGTCCAGGTTCATGTGGACAAATCGATCATATGTAATGGTAAGGTGGATGTGGAAGGTCTCAGACCTCTGTTGTACTCATTCCCCGGTGGTCCTTATCTATCCATAGGACCAGCCGTGGCCGAGGCGTTCAAAGTCGGGAAGACATTCGTCGTCAAAAAGTGAACGCGAATCTGGGCCGAACTCAGGTCCCATCCTTGGCCTTCTGGAAATACTCCACCAGGGGCTTCCAGTAATACTCCATCCATCCTTCTGCATAGTCATCGGCCTGCTCATCCGGCACTCTCGAATGAGTCATAGTGAGTTCGGTTCCCTCGTCGACCTTCTTCAGATCGAGCTGAAGGATCGAGGGCGGATAACCTTCCGGCCATTCTGAGGTGGTCCATTCCTGCACGATCTTCTTGCCTCTCTTGAGTTCGACGTTCCGGGCGGTTATGTACCCGTCACTGGCCGAGACCTTTCCGCCGACCTCCTGGCTTCCAGCGGTTTCTGTTTGAGTGAAGTTTGAGTGTTTCGCCGGGTCCATGAACGCCTCATACACCTCGTCCGGCGAGGTGGGAATGACAACCTTTTGAACGATGGTCCGTGTCCTTTTGGTCATGATAAATTCGATTGACAAGACAGACTATATTTCATTTGTTCCACCGGTCGGATTGATATGGTGCGTTTGCCTGTAGCCCATTGATGAGCGTGGAAAAATACATTTTCAGTGATGTGCTGGCTGAAGGGTTGATCATCTCCAGGCCTAACCGTTTCATCATGAACGTTCTGATCGACGGTGAGATGCGTAGATGCCATTGCCCTACTACCGGGCGCATCGGCGATGTTATTTTTAAGAATGTCCCATGCCTGGTAGAGAAAAGCAACGATCTGAAAAGGTCCACCTGGGGGACGGTAGAAGCTGTCTCTCTCGATCCGCCTGAGAAGGAACAAAAGTCATGGATCGGGATCGATCAAGGCAGGGCCAATGATATTGTTGCGTTCTTCATCGGGTCTGGCCAGTTAGAGAACATGGTGGGTTCTGTCAAGACAGTAAATAGAGAGGTCAAGATGGGGGACTCCCGGATCGATTTCCTGATCAACGATGAAATACTCCTGGAGGTCAAGACGCCCCTTCACATGCTGATGGTCAAGGGTTATCCAGAACACTCTTCCACCGAGGGTTTTACCTCTTTCGAACGCACGATGCGTCACTTCACCGAGATATCGGAGCATATCCCCGAGGGCAAGAGGGGTATCGTTCTGCTTTGCCACATATTCGACGCGCCCCGATTCCAGGTGCCTCAGGCCAACGGAAAGATGGCCGAGGAGATGAAATCAGCCGTCAGAAGGGCAACGGCAAAAGGAGTGGAGAACTGGCAGGTCAATTTTGAATTGGACCAGAATGGGGTCGAACTGCTCGACTGATTCAAATTGGACCTATTCCATGGGGGCGCTCAATGAGGGTCTGTTTCGTCGGGTATGGCAATATGGGAAGCACTCTGTTGAAAGGGTTGCTGGAACGTGGGGCCTTGACCGAGAGCGATATCATCGTGACCAACCGGACCCTCGAAAAACTGGATGGGCTTAGGAAAATTCATCCCGGGGTCAAGATCGTTAATCGATGCGCAGAAATGTCCCAGGCGGACATCATCTTCATTTGTGTGAGGACCGGAGAGGTCAAGGGAACGCTGGAAGAGATGCAGCCTTGCCTTAACAGCAGTACCCACATCGTAACCATCAATGGCGGGCTCCAGATCAAGAACCTGGAGCGGGTCTTTCAGGGCAAGATCACCAAAGCCATACCATCCATGACGATGGGTTCCGGCCATGGCGTCACGCTCATCTGTCACAATGATAAAGTGGACGCAATCTCAGCCAACGTAATAGAGAATATGTTCGCACAGGTGGGCCTGGTCCATCTGGTCCGGGAGGACCAGTTTGAGGTGGCCGCTGACCTTACCAGCTGCGCACCTGCCTTCTTCGCCGACATTGCGCAGAAGTTCGCCGAGGCCGGTATCAGGCACAGCGACCTAGATGAGAAGATCGCAAAACGAATGGTAGTGGAAACATTGCTGGGAACGGCTCTAACCCTGTCCAAGGGAGAGATTTCCTTCGACGAATTGAAATCGAAGGTGGCCACAAAGGGCGGGATATCGGAACAGGGCCTGGCGGTGCTCGATCGAGAAATGCCTGGAATGTTCGATCGGGTTCTGGAGGCGACGGTCTCGAAACATGAAACGGTCAAGGACTCGATTTCCAGTCAGTTCGATAAGTGAAGGATCCCCTTTAGTATCCATTCCCTTCGACATCTTGCCGATATGTGCAAACTGATATCGAGTATTCACTGATAGATACTGGGGTCTATGGTCTTCGGATTCTCCCCGAAAATCTGGATCATCTTCCAGTTCACGAAAAGTTTGCATCGGTGGACCATGGCCAGCGAATCCATGAGGGCTTGTTTGGTAAGGCCGTCCTGGAACAATCCTCGGGTGAATTGGAAGGTTTGCAGGTCCGTCTCGCTCGGGAGCATGGCGAAATCACAAGGCTGGAAGAGCAACTGGAAACGCATATCCCATAGAAGTTCATCACGTTTCGATCTGGGCAAGCTCCTGAGAGCATCGTAATGCTGTTTGCTGAGGGTGATGCCGGAAGCAATGATGACCATGTCCTCCTTGCCTTTTTGTTGCGCAACGTCGAGCACGGCAGCGGGGCCGATCTCTACGACATAGTGCCAATTCGCTTTGTCGTCGGGAACCTTGTCCCGATATATTCCGGCCTCGACCAGCCAGTCCTTGACCTTTTTCCCCAGGTCTTCTCGGTCGTTGTTGAACACGGTCGATATCACCAACATCGAATACTCTTCTAAGATTAAAGCTCATAGATGCTATTCAACATACTTGGTCTGTAAGCCGGAAAGGTCTTCGAGGAGACCTGGCCCCCGAGGTGAAATATCAAGGACCATTTGGAAATCACCCCGCATTCCTATTTTCCGTTTTTCTCCAATTCGATATGAGATCGGATAGGCTTCGAAAAGCACTGCCTCCGATCCACCGGGTCTATGAACTCTTTTTACCAGAAATTCCGTTCTCAAAGAAATTTTGGATAATAAAACAATAGGCAATCTTTGAAATAGCCTACAGTAAGAGTCATCTCCTGGTGACTGAAATGCCAGCGGAGAACCAAGAGAAGGCCTGCCGGAAATCACGGCCCAAATGCGACCTGGAGGAAAAGATCGGGTACGTCCCCCTGGCCTTGACCGGCGCGGGTAAGATCGACGAAGAAATCGGCGGCAACCTGGAGAAGGTCATTGCGGACCTATATGACGACGTATGGAAAGAGGGCGCTTTGACCCGGAAGGAGAAGCACCTGATCGCGTTGGCCGTTGCCTTGGTTGAAAGGCAAGAGGGTCAGACGCACAAAGTACTGGAAAAGGCCAAGCGGGCCGGTGCTAGCGACGCCGAGATATATGAGACGCTAAAGCTCGTTCTTTGGCTCAGGGGTGTTCCCACGTTCGTCCAAGGGGAGAGAATGCTGGCAGGGATGATCGGGCGCTGAAGAGAAGTTGCTGGTCCGGCTAAACGGGCCTCCCCGCAGTAAGCTATTTGGCCTATGCCCCTCAATCAATCACCGCGGGTGAAGAAATACGGCCGAGGCAAAAGGAATCAGTGTTTTCGACGAAAAGAGCAAGGCCGAGCTGGTCAAAGCCCTTCAGGGATTGACCGGGCCGGTCAGGATAATCCATTTCACGCAGACGGTCGACTGTCCCAGCTGTTCCGCACAGACCCAACTGCTCCAGGAAATGGTGGCGTTGTCGGATAAGTTCACGCTTGAGATCAGGCATCTGGAAGAGGACAAGGAATTGGCCGCGCATTACAAAATCGACAAGGTACCGGCCACATTGGTAATGGGGAGCAGGGAAAACAGCATCAGGTTCTATGGTGTCACTCTCGGATATGAGTTTTCATCGCTCCTTTCGGCGATAATGATGGCCTCCACCGGTCTTTCTGGATTGCCACCGGAAATGGAGGAGATGGTCAAACGGATCGACAAGGACGTGCACATTCAGGTAATCGTCACCCTAACCTGCCCGTACTGCCCCAAGATGGTGCATGTGGCCCACCAGTTCGCCTTCGTCAACGACCGTATCACTTCAGACATGGTCGAATCTTCCGAATTTCCACAGGTGGTCCAGCGCTACGACGTTCTCGGCGTGCCGAAAACAGTGATCAACGAAACGCACATGTTCGACGGAGCCGTTCCTGCGGCCAACCTCTACATGGAGATACTGAAAACGGTCGACCCGGACGTTTATCGGCAGATCGACGAGATGATCCGCGAGTCCGAAGGTATCCGCAAGGCCAGGAAGGTCGATCCTGCCCATTCGTATGATATTCTGATCGTGGGCGCCGGACCAGCCGCTATGTCCGCTGCGCTGTATGCAGCCCGCAAGGGTCTGGACGTGGCGATGATCGCCGCCAGGATCGGCGGCCAGATGACATATACAGGCAGTGTTGACAACTATCTAGGCTTCCCATCCGTCAGTGGTAGTGACCTGGCCGAGGTTTTCCGGCAGCACATGGAAAGGTACCCGGTCGCAGAGGCTTTCGGAACTGCGGTCATCGATGTGAGGAAGGAAGGCGATTCGTTCGTTGTCAGGGCCGAGGATGGCCGACGCTTCACGGGAAACGCTGTTATCTATTGTGCCGGTAAGGAGTACCGCAAGCTGGATGTGCCAAATGAGGAGCGTTTCATGGGCAAGGGGATCGGGTTCTGCGCCAACTGTGACGCGCCGCTATACCGGGACAAGAGGGTCGCCGTCGTCGGCGGCGGTAACTCCGCCCTCACCTCCGCCCGTGACCTGATAAGGTTCGCCCGCGAGGTACACCTGGTGCACCGGAAGACCGATTTCACCGCCGACGAACTGCTGGTGAAGCAGGTTCTTGGCTCCGACAAGGTGACCGTACATGCGCCGATGACGGTGGACTCATTCCTGGGCAAGGAACGCCTCATCGGGGTCCATCTGTCATCGCCCGACGGCAAGGAGGGGACTGACCTGTTGGTGGAGGGGGTCTTCTTGGAGATAGGGCTTAGCCCGAACTCAGCTCCCATCCGAGGGCTGGCGGAAATGAATGATATCGGTGAGGTGGTGGCAGGCAGGGACCAATCAACTCTGACACCGGGATTGTTCGCAGCCGGTGATGTTACCGACGTTGTGGAAAAGCAGATATCGGTGTCCGTCGGACAGGGCGCCGTGGCCGCAATAT
>JBEKDM010000027.1:0-21108 GCA_050014375.1 Methanomassiliicoccales archaeon
AACTCGTTCCCTTCCTCGTCCCGTATTGGTCCGAGGTGGAACTCCACCGTCTCGATGGCCATTTTCGGGATCTCGGAGATGAGCACCCGGCGGAGAGCGTTGGCCTCTTCCGGGTTTGCGTCCGAGACCAGGAACTTTGCCTGGTTTTCGGTCATCTCGATAATCTTCACGTCCATATTTGGCAACCTCTTACACCCTTCTTCCCCGGCGGCCACCCTTCTTCTTGGTTCCGTCGTGCGGGACCGGAGTGACATCCTCGATGCGGCCGATCTTCATGCCGGCGCGGGCCAGTGCCCTGATCGCGGCCTGAGCGCCCGGACCGGGCGAGGCGGACTTGTTGCCGCCTGGAGCGCGCACCTTGACGTGGATGCCTTCGATGCCTTTCTCCTTGGCGATCTCGGCGACCCTCTCCGCTGCCCTCATGGCTGCGTACGGCGAGGACTCGTCCTTCGCCTGCTTCACGACCATTCCGCCAGTGGCCTTGGTTATGGTCTCTGCACCGGTTATGTCCGTGAGCGTTATTATTATGTTATTGTAGCTCGCGAAGACGTTGGCTATGCCCCATTTACCCATTTACTGTACCCCCTTGTCTGCTGGAAGGTCGAGCGGGACAGCCGGCGCGTTGATGGACGCAGCGGCGACTGCGGCTTCCCTCGGGACCTTCTTGACGAACTTCGGCTTGCCGAAGCCGCCTCCGCCCCTGCCTCCGAACTTGCCCCCTCTCCTGTCCTCGAACTGTGGCTCCCTCTTCGGCTTCTTGGCGCGAATTTCCAGAGCCTCTTTCTGCGAGATCCGCAGCGGGTGGGTGTCGTTGGCGATCGGCGACCGGGGGTTGATGATGATCTTGTCCTCTTCCCCGCGGGTGACGATGTAACCGGGTATGGTGACCTTGCGCTCATCGATGGCGACGTGGCCGTGGATGATGAACTGGCGGGCCTGACCGGGGGTGATGGCGTATCCCTTGCGCATCACGATGGTCTGGAGGCGGCGCTCGAGCATGGACTTGGTCTGGAGACCGAGCACATCATCTAGGGTGGCGCCCTCCATCGGCAGCAGGCCGATCCTGGCACAACTGGCGAGCAGGTTCTTGGCTTCCACCTTGGCCTGCTCCTCGCCGGTCCTGGTCCGGGCCTGGAGGTCCCTGGACTGCTTCCTCAGGTCCCTGACCTGGGTCTTGGCCTTCCAAAGCTCCCTCTTGTTCTTCAGGCCATATTCCTTGACGACGATGGCCTCTTCCTTTATGCGCTCGCCCTGCCACGGGTGGGAAGGCGTGTTATAGGTCCTGCGTGGAAATTTAGGGTCTCCCATGGTAACACCTTATTTCTTGGCTTCCTTCGGCGCCGCTGCGGCCGGAGCTGCGGCGGCCGGTGCCGCCTTCTTCTCTTCCTTCTCGCCCTTCTCCGCGCCTCCGGCTCCCTGTTGGAGCCGCTGCCTCATGACACCGAGGGTAAGTCCGGTCCTTCCGTTGGACCTGGTGCGCTGGCCGCGGACCTTCTGGCCCGTTTCATGCCTGACGCCGCGGTAGGTCTTGATCATCTTCATCCGGTTGATGTCATCCTTCAGCATGACATCCTGGTCGATGCCGACGATATGCATGTCGTCACCGGTCTCGAGGTCGTTCTGCCGGTTGATGGCCCACGAGGGGGCATAATCGGCGTAGGTGGAGATGAGCTTCTCCATGGCCTCGATCTTGTCGTCGCTGACGTTTCCGATCTTCTCATTCCTGGGGACACCAGCCTTCTTGACGATGATATCGGCGACTCTGTTGCCGACACCCTTCACTCCTTGAATGGCGATGATAACTGTCTTCTCTCCATCCAGATCGGTGTTGACGATACGGACGATGTATTTGAAGTTGGCATTCTCGTGCTTGATGATGGGCTTCGCCGCTTCTTTCTTCTCGGCGACTTCCTTCTTGCCATCCTTCTCGTCTTTCTTATGGCCTTCCTTGCCCTTCTTCTCTTCTTTCTGGGGCTTCTCGGCCTTTTGTGACTCTTCGGTCTTTGGTTCTTTTTCCTTTTCAGCCAAAGGTATTCCTCCGGTGTACTGCAGATCCAATGATTCTGAATCTCCCCTCTTTGGAGTATCTCCACGACGCTCAAACGCGTCGGGTACAGTTCCCATCTCTGGATAGGGGTCCAGTCCGGGAACCGATCGCTCTCAGGAGCGACCGCTCCGAGCACATTTCGTGCTCTGGTAGGACTCAGTCAAGATATCGGTCGTATATAAGGTTTTACCAGGGTTGTATAGCCCTGGGAGAAGAATGGAAAGTGTTTCTGGTTATTTATGGCATATGGTGCGCAGGATATCCGGCACTTCGTCGAAGACCTCGTGGAGCTTCTCCGGGTCTCCGCCCCCACCCTGGGCGTATTCCTTCTTTCCCCCGCCTCCTCCGCCGACGAGCTTCATGACCTCCTTCAAAGCAGTGCGGCAATCGATGTCCACATCTGCGCTCTTGGAGACGAACACCTTGGCGCTCTTCTCCTTCACGCCTATCACGGCGATCACGTTTGACATCTCGGAGAGCATCTTCGACAGCTGCTCCGGGTCCTCCTCGCCCTCAACGATATGCACCACGACCCGGGTCTCGCCGATCATGACGGCCGAACTGGCCAACTGCTTGGCCTTCATCTCCGTGTAGACGGTGGCGAACTGGTCCATGCGCTTCTTCTGGTCCCTCAGCTCGTTGTTCAACCGGTCCACGTTCTCGGAGATCTTGTCCGGAGTGGTGTTCAGCTTCTCCACCAGATCCTCGACGATGTCCTTGTCCTTCTGGATCTCCCGGACCGCGGCCATACCAGCGGTGTACTCGATCCTGACGATGCCGTCCTGGATCCTGTGCGTCCTCCGGATCCGGACCGGCCCGACCATTCCGGTGTGGCTGCAATGCAACCCGCCGCACGCCTCGGCATCCAGTCCGACGACCTCGACGACGCGTATGATCTTGCCCGGGACCGCTCCTCCCTGGTACAGACGGTAGCCATGCAACTTCTCCGCCTGGTCCCTCTGCATGAACCCGATGTTGATCTTCAGGTCCTCCAGGACCACCTTGTTCACGTCCTGCTCCAGCCTATCGCGCTGCTCCACGCTCAGGTTCTCGAAGTGGGTGATGTCCAGACGCGCTTCCTCCACCGCCTTGTGCGCACCGGCCTGCCACACGTGGTTCCCCAACAGGTTCCTGGCGCATCCGTTGATCAGGTGCGCCGCAGTGTGGTGCCGCATCAGCTGGAGACGCCGCTCCTTGTCGATGTGACCCTTGACCGTCTCGCCGACCTTCGGGGTCGGTCCGTCGATGAAATGCATGATGGCGGTCTGGGCCTTGATGACCTTGGTCACCTTGTGACCGTTCAGTATGCCCAGGTCCCACTCCTGGCCCCCGCCCTCCGGATAGAATGCGGTCTGGTCGAGCACGATACCGCCGTTGTACACCACGACGACCTTGGCCTCGAACTCGGTCAGTTCGGCATCCTCGTAGTATAGCATCCGGGTGTTCGGCATGCTCTCCGGGAAGTCCTCCTTCTTGACAGTTTCCGCCTCAGGCTTCTCGTGCTTCTTCGCCACCTGCATGTAGAAGTTGTCCGGCACGTCGATCTGGTTCGGTGCGAACTCCTTGGCGATCTCCGGATTCAGCCCGTGTGAGTCATAGAGATCGATGAGCTTGTCGATGGCGAGCTTCTCCCCTGGCTTCAATTCCTTGGTCAAACGGGAAACGAGCTGCTTTCCGCGCCCCAGGGTCTCGTAGTATCGGCCTTCTTCCACCTGCACCAGGTTCATGATGTCGTCGCGGTTGGCGTACAGTTCGGGGAATATCGGACCGAAGTAGTCGATCTGCTTGCTGACCAATTCGGCCAACCTGACGTCGATGCCCAGCGTCCGTATGGAACGTAGCGCACGCCGCACGAGCATCCTGGCAAAGTAGCCTTCCCGGACGTTCGACGGGACAACGCCGTCGTTGAGCAGCATCATCAATGCGCGTGTGTGGTCGCAGACCACGTAGATGTCCTCCAGCGGCGTCACGATCTTCATCAGCTCTTCGTAGCTGATGCCGATCCTGGCCGCCGTCATCTCGCGTATCCGCCTGACATCAGCGGCGGTCTTCATATTGGTCGCACCGGCGACCTTGCTATACTCGGTGAGCACCGGCGAGTCGGTGGTCACGCCCACCAGGTCCTTCAGGTACTGCAGGACCGGACCGAACACGGCCTCGTACGCCGAAGATTTACCTTGGGACACCCAGCATATCCGTTCCAGTCCATAGCCGGTATCGACGACGGTCATGTTCATCGGTTTGCGTCCTTCGGGCGTGTCCCGGTACATCATGAACACCAGAGTGGCAACCTCAACGCCGTCCAGGATGACCTCCACGCACGGCCCGGCGTTGCCGCCGCCCTCCCACCACTCCTCGATGTAACGCATCTTCTTCGGGTCTGTGCCCAGGCTCTCGGTGAAGAAGCGGTGGCACAGCTCGACCGTCCGGTCCTTGAAGTAGATCTCCTTGCCCTCCTTGTTGAAGGCGTGGTGCGCGCACATCTCGAAGAACGTAAAGTGCCTGCCGGTCTTGCCGACGTTGTCGATATCGTTGAACCGGACGCAGGTCTGGGAGATGGTGAGCGGGTTCGCCGGGGGATCGATCACGCCGTTCAGCACCCAAGGCTGGAAATCATAGATCGATGCCTGGGTGAAGAAGACGTCGTCCCTCCAGCGGGCCACGATCGGGTAGCGCTTGATGCGGCCATGACCGTTCTGTTCCATGAAACCTAGGTATGCCTCGCGCGTCTCGTGCAGGGTGAGGATCTTGTTCATCGGTGAGCTGCCTATGAATGTATATTCCTCGCACGGGGGCTCGCCGCAGCTGGGCCAATCGCCGAGGCTCCAGAAATGACGCCCACATTTGGGGCATTGCTTCCTGATGAATCCGTTGCCCAGGAAGTACTTGAGATCGAACTCTGAAGCGGTCATCGCCGCATTATAAGACGGTTCTTATAAGAACTTTTTTCACTGTGGTTCGGGTCTTGGATCGTACCGATCCTACACTTCCTGGCATCCCTTGCTTTCCACCGAGGACGGTCGGAAAAGCTCATCGTTACCCGAGTAGTCCATCTTGGCGTCGATAACCGCCAATTCCTTGGCTTTGAGGCAACGCCTGAGCGTCTCCTTCAGTTCGTCCGCCCTTTCCACCTGGTAGCCCTTGGCCCCGAACGATTCTGCGTACTTGACGAAATCAGGATTGTTGAAATCGCAACCATAGTCCCGGCCGCAGCTCCGCTTCATCTTCACTTTGATGAGCCCCAGTCCGGAATCGTTGAAAATGATCGTAACGAAGTTCGCCCCGACCCGCTTGGCCGTTTCCAGCTCCGCCGAGGTCATCATGAAGCCGGCATCTCCCACGACCGCCACCACGTCCCTTTCCGGGCGGCACATCTTGGCCGCCAGCGCACCTGGTACGCCGACACCCATGGTGATCAGTCCGTTCGGGAGCAAAAGCGTGTTCTCCTTACGCACCGGATAGTTGCGGGCGAACCAGATGAGGTGCGCACCCACGTCCGGGACGACGATGTCGCCCAGACCCATGACCTCCCTGACCGCTTTCACCGCGTTCTTAGGGTTCATGCCCGCGCCATCCGGGTGTATGGAATTGACCTCCTCCCACAAACGGTCCCGTATGTCCGAGATCCAATTGTGCTTCGGAACACCGATCCGGTAGAGCGACTTCAGCATATACCTGAGTCCGCCAAGCACCTGGATGTTGACGTTCAGGTTGTGCGCATACCCGACCGGCGCCTCGCCGATGTACACTATCGTCTTCGGCTTTCCGATGTTCCAGAATTGCGGCTGGAACTCCGGCGGGTCATATCCGGCCAGCATGATCACGTCCGCCTTCTCGAACGCCGCCAGGGCGATGTCGAAATTGCGCATTCCGACGGTGTTGAGGGACAGAGGATCCTCGAACGACATTATCCCGGAACCCATCCAGGTATGCGCAACTGGAATGTTCCACGACCGGGCGAAGGATCTGAGTTCCTTGCTCGCCTCGGCGCGGATGATCCCGTGACCGGCCAGCACCAGCGGCCTTTCCGCCTGGCTCAGCACCTCGGCGATCCGGTTAAGCGCCGAGGACTCGTGCCTGGGGCGGACGATCGGGCACACCGGGATAGGCGCCTCCGGGCAATCCAGTTTCATGATGTCCTCGGGCAGCTCCAACATCACCGGTCCGGGCCTTTCCCTGCGGGCCGTATCAAAAGCTTTCCGGACCAACATAGGGACGGTCGAAGGAGATCGGACGCTGAGCGACTCCTTGGTGACCGGTTTATACAGATTGACCAGGTCGATGACCTGCTTCTGAGACGGGTCCATGCGGTTCTGTCCCGCCTGGCCGCAGAGCGCTATGAGCGGCAGGTTGCTCAGGAACGCGTCCGCCACCCCGTTCACCATGTTGGTGGCGCCGGGACCGAGGGTGGACAGGCAGATGCCGGGCTGGTTGGTAAGCCTGGCCTGTACGCCAGCCATGTACGCCGCAGAGTTCTCATGCTTGGTCAGGATGAACTCGATGGAAGAATCGGCCAGCGCGTCCATAGTATCCATGTTCTCCTCCCCGGGAATGCCGAAGATGCGCTGTACTCCTTCATTTTCGAGACAATTGACCAAAACCCGGGAGGCCTTCATTCGCATCACTCGAAAGTGTTCGCTCGGTCCTGGAAGAGCGCGTCCACGGCCTCCTTGACCGCCGTTCTCACCGCGCCCTTAGCGGTATATGACTGGATACCTTCTTCCTTTAGGTATTCCCTGGCCGGCGTGCCGATGCTCATGGCCACCACCACATCGCAACCCTGGAGCGCTTCTGCCAGCATTTCCAGCTTTCCCTTATGCGCGTCACCGGACATGGCCACGTTCGGAACTTGATCGATGACGATGGGGTCCATCTCGGTGAGCTTGAGACCTTCCACCTGAAAGACCAGGAACTTCTTCGCCTGCCCGAAATGCAGATCCACGAGATCACCGTTCAAAGTGGCCACGGCAACCTTGTGCGCCGTTTCGCCCTCCATCTGCACCTGGACCGGCCCCTTTACCGGCAGGTCATGAGCGTGGCACGAGAAATGGGCGAACTCGGCGGAGCGGTCCTCGCCCAACAAGCCGATGGCGTCCGCCCGGCAGAAGCGGCAATGCCTCATTTGCTTGATGTCCGGCTCGCACAGGTTCTGCAACTTTTTCCTCTGCTCTCCGGTCGGAGCTTTGAGCTCCGCGAATTTGGTCCCCGGCACCGGGATCATCGGGATGATGTTCACCACATATGCGCCCAGAGACTTCACCTTTCTCGCAACCTCGGGGATGTGGTCATCGTTGATGTCAGGGACCATGACCGTGTTCACTTTGACCAGCATTCCGGCGGCGACGGCCTTCTTGATTCCCTGGGTCTGTTTCTCAATCAGCTTCGCGGCCGCCTCCTCACCGTGGAGGGTCTTTCCTTCCCAGATGACAAAGTCGTACATCCTGGCCCCGACCTTCGGGTCGATGGCGTTGACAGTTACGGTAATGAACTTGACGCCCAGGGATTTCAGCCGATCGACCGTTGACTCTAGCATCAGACCGTTCGTGCTCAGGCACAAGGTCAGTTCCGGGAACTCCTTTCCTACGAGCTCCAGTGTCCTGAAGGTCTCTTCATTGGCCAGGGGGTCTCCGGGACCGGCGATGCCGATGACGCTCAGATACGGGATCCGTTCCTTTACGTACCTGATCTTCTCGATCGATTGCTCGGCGGTAAGCAGTTCGCTCGTCACGCCGGGCCGTGATTCGTTGGTGCAATCGTACTTTCGGTTGCAGTAATTACATTGGATATTGCATCTCGGCGCCACTGGAAGGTGCATGCGGGCAAACTTAGTGTGAGCCTTCTCGGAATAGCATGGGTGAGTGTCCAGTATTGCTCTCAAATTGTCAGAGATTTTCTCGTCCATTCTGCTCGGACCTCATTGGAAACTTGAATATTGAATACTATCGCCATCTATTTCGATGTGTCCAGTCCATCCGTTCGAAGGCATTGTGGAGGTTTCGGTGACATTAATCTACATGGTTCCCTAATTGCCATAGTATGCTTGATGAAAGGGTGATGGAGAGGCTCATCCGCAACATGAACGAGCACATTCCGGCCAAAAGGAAATCACTCGCTACGATGCTTGATGAGGATGATCCATTCTACGAAGGAAAGGATGGCAAGCATTACAATGTGTCGAAGGACGAGCTGAAGAAAATCGCTGCATGCGCCGACCCCTGGGACCTCGACCGGATCAAGATCCCTATATTGCTAATGACCGACACAAATTATGGTGATGGATATTGGAAGGTCATCGGCAAGACAGAGACCCGTCTCGTCTCCAGGTTGATCGATAGAGAACCGGAGAAGGAGGACGAGATCATCCTCTTCTATCCACAACTCAACGAACTTAGAAGACTCTTACCAACTGCAACCAACGCGATGTATATGCCGTAGATCTAGATCCAGCGCTATCGCTGATTCATCATATCTTTATAACCTACATGAAAAATCATGCTCGGAAGATGCTCATACGCTTCGTGCCGTTCCACCTGATGACGGCACGACGATAATCACTGTCATAATTGAAACCCCAATAGTCCTTCAATAACAGTTCAGAATTCGATAGAACAGTTGCACTGATCTATCAAATATTCTTAAAATTTGAAAGAAATTGAAATTTCGGAAGAGTAAACACACGCAACCTGTGTAACGGCTAAGCCAAAGCCTACCATTGCTGGTAAGCGGACAGTGATAGCGGCTAATGGACATTAGTTATCGCGGACTGAATATCTCGGCGAACCTCGATACTTACATCCCGATTCTATCAAACTCATCATTTATGAGCGTCCTAAGATGCTTCTTTTCCAAGGTTACTTCGAGCTTAGATGCGTTCAGCTCTTATCAACTAGTGCGTGGCTGCTCAGCAATGCCTTGTCAGACAACTGATGAACTAGAGGCACCGGATCCCCGTTCCTCTCGTACTAAAGGATCCTTCTCGTCAAGCATCAATACACTTCCACCAAAAAGCAACAAACCTGTCTCACGACGGTCTAAACCCAGCTCACGATCCCTTTTAATGGGCGAACAACCCCACCCTTGGCAGCTGCTGCACCACCAGGATAGGGAGAGCCGACAGCGAAGTAGCAAGCCGCCAGGTCGATATGAACTCTTGCTGGCGACGACTCAGTTATCCCCAGGGTAACTTTTCTGTCATCAATCACCCCCATTAGGAAGGTTGATTGGTTCGCTAGGCCCTACTTTCGTATCGCCGATTCTTGTTGTCCGAACCGGCGTCAAGCTAGCTTTTACCCTTACATTCACCGGCAGATTTCTGACCTGCCTGAGCTAACCTTTGGGCGCGCTTGTTACCTTTGTGAGCGCGTGGCGCCCCACCCAAACTGCCCACCTATAGGTGTCCTTCTTACGAAGTAAGTGATACAAATCCAAAAGAGCGGTGTTTCATCGTTGGCTCGGAGACCAGCTAGCGCTGGTTCCTGGGTAACGCCTCCCGCCTACCCTACACAATCAGGTTCATACCACAACAACAGGCTGCAGTAAAGCTCCATGGGGTCTTCGCTTTCAGGTGGAAGATACTGGATTGTGCGCCAGTACTATTAGTTTCACCGGCTTCCAGGCGGGGACAGTAGAGCTCTCGTTGGGCCTTCATGCAAGTCGCCAATTAAGCGACAAGGTATTACGCTACCTTAAGAGGGTCATAGTTACCCCCGCCGTTTAACGGTCCTTCGTTCGGTTGAACCCGAGTTTGAGATACCGTCACTGGGCAGGCTTCAACCACAATACTAATCCTTTCGGACTTGCTGTGATCTGTGTTTTTATTAAACAGTCGGAGCTCCCTGGTCACTGAGACCAGCAACTTTCGTTGCTGGCACCGCTTATCCCGAAGTTACGCGGCTAATTTGCCGAATTCCCTCGCCTGAATTCTCGCCGACACGCCTTAGACTTCTCATCTAGGGGCACCTGTGTCAGATCTTGGTACGATCGATTAACTGACTCTAGTACCGTTTTCATGGGCACCAGGAATTGTCCGAAGAGGACTTTCGTCCTCCTACTCATGCTTTCGCAAGGTTCTCACCATTACGGTTCTTCCCAAGCTTACACACTTGAACAGCCAGACAAGACTGCTCGAATTATCCCGATGCGTCAGATACTAGACAGAGGTTAATCGGCACAGGAATATTGACCTGTTTCCCTTTCACTACTTTCGATTAAGTGATAGTTTAGGATCGGCTAACCCTCGGCTGACGAACATTGCCGAGGAACCCTGGCCCCTACGGCGGAACGGATTCTCACCGTTCTTTGCTGCTACTCCTACCATGATCCTTATACAAACACGGTCCACCAGACCTCACGGCCTAGCTTCTACCCATGCATGTCACCTCGTTACCAGATCACCTTTCGGTGCTCAATAATATCGGTATCCGATTTAGCCCCGTCCATTTTCAGGGCCCATAATCTCGACTGGTGAGCTGTTACGCTTTCTTTAAAGGATGGCTGCTTCTAAGCTCACCTCCCAGTTGTCTTCGACTACAGACGCCTTTTGTTATTACACTTAACCGGAATTTAGGGACCTTAATTATTGGCTGGGTTGCATTCCCTGATGGACCCCAAGATTACCCCAGAGGCCCTCACTCCCGACTTCTACGGTGGTTACAAGTTCGGAGTTCAACAGGCGACCGAAAACTTTCGTTTCCTAAGCCCCCAATTGGTGCTCTACCACATAACCTACCTCCATCGAGGTCTAACTGCGATTAGTTTCACGAGGAACCAGCTATTTCCAGCTTTGATTGACCTTTCATCCCTATGCCCAGGTCATCCCAAAGATTTGCACATCATTACGGGTTCGATCCTCCACCTTCCTTTCGAAAGGCTTCAATCTACCCAGGCATAGATCAACTGGCTTCGGGTATCCCTCCAATGACTCCAGGCGAGCGCACCTCGCCCCTCACCCTTGCGGGTTGCGGGCTAGTTGGTTTCCCTCCGGCTCCGATCTTCTAGATCTTAGCCTCGCCATTGAACAGAACTCCATGGCCCGTTATTCGAAACGGACGAGTGGACACTGGTACGGCTTGCGCCATCATCCCTTCCATGCCACACTCAACTTATAGCCGATTGGTTTCAGGCTCTTTTTACCTCCCGTCAAGGGTACTTTTCAGCTTTCACTCACGCTACTACTGCGCTATCGGTCTCGAGACGTATTTAGAGTTGGAAACTAATGTTTCCCAGCTTCACGCGCGATATCCAACGCACGTTACTCAGGAACATTGGCAATCTTCTTTTCGACTTGTCCATACGGGACTATCACCCTCTTTGGTACTGCGTTCCAGCAGATTTCTGGTTGATCGATTAAGAAGTAACCAAGTCCACAACACCACATCTCCCTCGCATTTCTACAAGGGATTCAGTTTGCTCTGTGCCGCTTTCGATCGCCTTTATTAACGGCATCCCTATTGGTTTCTTTTCCTGCGGGTACTAGGATGTTTCGATCCCCCGCGTTCCCGATCCTGTAAAGGACCATTCCGAAGAATATGAAGTCACATTAGGTAATCGTCGGATCATAGGCTTCTTGCACCTACCCGACGCTTATCGCAGCTTGACACGACCTTCTTCGGCGCTCGAGCCGAGCCATTCCCCAATCGGCGTAGCAATACGCCGCTATCTAATTTACTGTCGGCTTAACACACGTCCAGGTTGCGTATGATTGGTAATCACCGAATAGTCGGGAACTCTTCCAAATCCCGACCTTCTCTACCACTTCCCCGGCGAAAGGTTATTTCCCGGGTGCATTGAGCATAATTCCACGAAGCCAGACATTCTTGCCCGGCTGCGGTGGACTCCCCAATATTTGAGGGGATATTTATACGTTGCCATCTTTATCGACCTTTTTGTCGGCAGCGTCTTTTCTTGCCTGTTTGGGCAAGGTAACCCCCTCACCGCACATTCATTATTTAAGGCTTTCTCAGAGGGTGTATTACACGATTTCTGGCCTTACTCATGGTTTCTACATGAGCTCGTTAGACTAGGACTTGCCTAGATTAATAGGTTACTATAAACGTGGCGTACAAGGGTACGAGCTACTTCTTCATAGCCAGCGTATCCATTTGAAGCATTCTTGCCCTATTTGGTCGATTTTAAGGCGGTCGAAATCAGTTTTGAGATGACGGATATCCTTGTTGCCACATCCACGCCCGCCTCGCTCAGTCTCTTGACCTTGTTCTCTGCCAAGCCAGTACCGCGGGAGATGATCGCCCCAGCGTGTCCCATCCTCTTACCGGCCGGGGCGGTCATCCCGGCCACGAAGGAGACGACCGGCATGGTCATCCTTTCTTGGATATACTCGGCGGCCATCTCTTCTGCCGCGCCCCCGATCTCTCCGATCAGCACGATGCCTTTCACATTATCCCTCATCTCGCAGATCTTCAATGCCTCGACCATGCTTGTGCCGGTTACACCGTCTCCGCCGATCCCGATGCATATCGCCTGTCCTATTCCAGCATCCGTTAGGGACTGAACGACCTCGTAGGTTAGAGTACCGCTCCTGGAAACAACGCCGACCGGACCGGGCGTGAATATGGAATTGGGCATTATGCCAAGTTTGATCATCCCCGGAATGGTGATCCCAGGCGAGTTCGGACCGATGAGCGTTGCACCCATCGCCCGGGCGTACTGGGCGATACGGACCGTGTCCAGCGGAGGGACGTGTTCGGTGACCATCACCAGCGTCCTGATCCCCGCCTCCAGCGCTTCGAAGGCAGCGTTCTTCGCATGAGGCGCTGGAACAAATATGACCGACGCTTCTGCTCCGCACTTCTGGACACATTCCTGTACTGTCTCGAATACCGGGGTCCCGTCATCCATCTGTCCTTCCTTCCCGGGCGACACTCCGGCCACGATGTTCGTCCCGAACTGTCTCATGGCAGCGGAATGTATCCTGCCCTGATGTCCGGTGATGCCTTGGACGATCACCGGCGTTTCTCTACCTAGTCTCAGCTCGTTCACTCGACCATCTCCTGCCTGAGCCTGATGATGGCAGCTTCCAGGTCCTTCTCGAACGGGATGGAGGCTGATGCAAGCATAACCTTGGCCCGGTCCTCGTTCACTCCTCTCAGCCTCACGACCATTGGTATTCCTGGCCTGGAAGAATCTAGCACCTTGATCACGCCCTCGGCCACCGTGTCGCACCTGGTGATCCCGCCAAATACGCTGACCAGGAGAGCCTTGGGCCGGGGAACAGATGCGTTGCCTATGGCTAGCTCGATGGCGGTGGCCACCTGTCCCGGGTCGTCCGTTCCACCCAGATCGACGAATAGCCCGCCATGTAACCCGTTCAGCTCCAGCAGGTCTAGCGTAGCCATGGTCAGCCCGGCCCCATTGGCCACCACCGCCACTTCCCCGTCTAGCTGGACCAGGTTGACATTGGAGAGCTTCGCCCTCCTCTCCAGTTGGGTCATGTCCCGACCGACTAGTTTTTCGAACTCGTGATGCCGGAAGACCGCGTCGTCGTTCAATATCACCTTGGCGTCCGCGGCTACCATCTCTCCTTCCTCGGTGATCAGCAGGGGGTTGACCTCCACCAGGTCGCAGTCCTTATCCAGGTAAAGGTTCCACAGCGATCGTATGACATTACCCATCTGTCCTTCCTGCGATTCATCGATACCGAGGTAGCGGACCACTCCGCGGACCACATAATCCTGTATCCCGATGAACGGTGAAAGCGCCCAGGTAACTATCTGCGCCGGAGGGACGCTCTCGATATCGATCCCCCCCTTCGCGCTAACGATGAGAGAAGGCACCCCGCGCATGGGGTCGATGGTTATGCCAAGGTAGATCTCCCCCTCGATCTTCCTGACCATCTCCTCGAGCAGGACCGCGTTCACAGGCAGGCCTTTCACTTGGATATTGAATATCTCGCGTGCCTCTGCTACCGCCTCATCGACGGTCATAGCAGTGACCACTCCTCCCGCCTTACCCCGTCCTCCAGCGAGGACCTGTGCCTTGACCATGACAGGCATCTGCAAATGGTCCAGGCAGGACATAATTTGGTTTGGTGAATTGCATGCCCTTCCCTTGGGAACCCTGATCCCGTACTGCCGGAACAGTTCCTTGCCCTCGGTCTCGTATAGTCTCATGCTCTCAAACCAAGCAAGCGATCGGAAGGGTATAACGTCTTTTGCCTGTCTGGAGTGTTAACAGGTCAAAGGAATCCCTCAAAAGTATATATAGAGAGATTAACTTTCGAAAATTGATGCCGGTCCTGAGCATTGCTGGAATGGGTCCAGATTCGAATATCTTCCTGGTTACGGGGGAAGACCCATTCGTGGTTGACGCAGGCACCGGGTCGAATCACGCAAAGGTTGTGGCGAAGCTGCGTTCATTGTTGAAAGGAACACAGCCGAATCATATCATCCTCACCCACAGACATTACGATCACGTCGGTGGCGCCCCTAAGCTCTCCAAGGAACTGGACGCGGAAGTTTACATCCATGAACTTGACGCGAGCGTGGTGGAGACCGCGGATCTTCGTGGCACCGCCGCGCACTTCTTTACCAGTAAGATGGAGCCGCTAAAGACCAATCACCTCAAAGGGGGCGAGGTATTCGAGACCGGGGACCACCGGTTCGAGGTGGTCCATACACCAGGTCATACGGCCGGAGGGATATGCCTCTTCGACCGCGGCAGCGGAGATCTCATCAGCGGCGACACCGTGTTCGTCGGTGGTGTCGGACGTTGGGACTTGGAAAGTGGAAACCATAAGGCGCTCGTAGCGTCGGTGAAAGACCTTATAAACCTAAGTCCCAGGGCGCTCTATCCAGGACATGGAGAAAGCGCGCGCATGGATGCGACTATGGTCGTCAAGGACGCATTGACATACCTAGGGGAGTTTTAAATGGAAATAATCAAGGGCAACGAAAAGGGCGGAAAGGTATGCGAGATAGAGGACGATAAGTTCGAGATGGTGGTCTCCGAGCTCCGTTCCGGTCACTTGATAGTATACCCTACGGAGACCGTTTACGGTCTCGGCGCCGATCCATTCGATGAATTGGCGGTCAAGCGCGTCTTCAAGGCAAAGAAGCGCCCCTATGATATGCCGCTCTCTATAGCCGTTAGCAATGCCCGGATGCTCGAGGAGCTGGCGTTCGTCGACGACCGCGCCCGCAAACTGATCGATACCTTCCTTCCCGGACCGCTGACGCTGCTTCTTCAAAAGAAGCCGGTGGTCCCGGACATGGTGTCGGCCGGATCGCCAGAGGTCGGTATCAGGATCCCGGACCATCCGTTCGCGCTTAGATTGATCAATGAGTTCGGCCCCATAATCTCGACCTCCGCAAATCTGCACTCCAGGCCGAACCCGATCACCTGCCAAAGCGCCATCGACGACCTGGGAGAGTCGGTCTCGATCTATATCGACTGCGGGCCCAGCCCGATAGGCAAACCATCCACCATTGTCCAACTTCTCGAAGGCGACGTTGAGGTCATTCGCCCCGGTGCCATTCCCATCGAGAAGGTCGAGGCTGTGCTACATGGATGAGTATGCATTGGACTGCGTCAGGAAGGCTGGCCGCATCGCCGGCGAGGCGCGCGAACTGGGCATAAGCCTGGTGGCGCCGAACGTGCCCTTGGTCAAGGTGGCCGAGGAAGTGGAGGCTTACATTTACGGGAAAGGCGCCAGGTTGGCATTCCCAGCCAACCTGAGCATCAACGACGTCGCGGCGCACTTCTCCCCGAACCTGCATGATGATTTGCGGTTCTCCAATGGAGACGTGGTCAAGGTCGATGTCGGTGCGCATGTGGACGGTTTCATCGGCGACACCGCCGCGACCGTGGAGGTAGGAACAAAGAACTGGACCGACCTTATCGGTGCTTCGCAACGTGCTCTGACCATCGCCACCGAGATGATCAACGACGGAACGCCGGTCAACGCCATCGGCGGGGCGGTAGAACGGAGCATAAAGGAGTCGGGCTTCCGGCCGGTCGTCAATCTGAACGGCCACGAGATGAAGCAGTATAACCTGCACGCCGGGCTTTCCATTCCTAATTACGATGACGGCACGATCACCAAGGTCCGTGAGGGCATGATCATCGCGGTCGAACCGTTCGCCACCAACGGCGTGGGCCAGGTTGACAACGCCAAGGCGGGCAACATTTACCGTATCATACGTGACCGGCAGCTCAAGGACGCGGACACGATGCGCTTGTTTGAACAGATCAAGACAGAGTTCAGCACCCTTCCGTTCTGCGAGCGCTGGTGCCAGAAGTTGAACAAGGATGCACCGCACCTGTTGAAGAACATGTTCCGGCACGGTGTGATCATGAGCTACCCCATGCTGCGCGAGGCGAAGCACGGAATGGTGTCCCAGACGGAGCATACCCTCGTGATCAATAATAACCGCTGCGAGATCACGACCAAGGTGTGAGTCCAGCCAGTGTTTGCAGGCGGGTTCTCAGGCTCATAAGCTTTAATTAGCCCAGCGGTATTACGCAGAAACACTGATGCGAGGGTAGCCAAGCCAGGTCAAAGGCGACAGACTCAAGATCTGTTCCTGCAGAGGTTCGCCGGTTCAAATCCGGCCCTTCGCACTTCCTTTTCTGGGTACATATAGAACGGAAAAAGTATAGAACAGTTATACCTTGCAATTCCATCAAGAAGATTAAGGTCTAATAATACAGTGTAGCGATTGGTAGTGGTTCATGATAGAGACTGTGGATCTCACAAAAAAGTTTGGTGACAAGACCGCAGTTGAGGGGCTGACCCTCCATGTTAATGACGGAGAGGTTTTCGGTTTCCTAGGGCCGAACGGAGCGGGAAAGACAACCACAGTTAGAATGCTTACTTGCCTGATTTCAAAGACGAGTGGTGAAGCCAGGATCGGCGATTATGAAGTCGGGAAGAAGGAAGATTGTATAAGGATCAGAAAGATGATCGGTTTATTGCCAGAGAACGCGGGTCTATATGATAGCCTAAGTGCCTATGAGAACCTGGACTTCTATGCCAGACTATACAAACTTACGGAAGCGCAAAGGAAGGAAAGCATTGAACGTTTTCTCAAGATGCTGGACCTGTGGGACAAGAAAGACCTAAACGCCGGGACGTTCTCGAAGGGGATGAAGCAAAAACTGGCTATAGCCCGGGCACTAATACATGACCCGCAGGTACTTTTCCTGGATGAACCGACAGCAAATCTTGACCCCGAGGCTTCAAAAACAGTAAGAGATTTTATTCTGGAACTTAAAAAAGAGAAGAAGACGATTTTCATTAATACGCATAATCTCGACGAAGCACAACGGATCTGCGACAGAATCGGGATATTGAACACAAAGCTGATGACGGTCGGTGCGCCAGAAACGTTAATGGAGTCCCTCCGAGGAAGAAGGATATCGGTCAAAATCGTCCAGGTTAACGAAGCCATCGTGGCGGCGGTAGCGAGACTCGGGTTCGAAAAAGTGGTGATCGATGGCAATAGTCTGGTCATTGACGTTAAAGATCCCGAAAAGGAGAACCCTGGCATAGTAGAAGCCATTATCAAGGCCGGTGGTCACGTCCAATTCGTTAATGATGTGCGCTCAACCCTAGAGGATGTTTACCTGAAACTGGTGAGGAGCTGATAACATGGATATGGAGACGGTTTGGACAATCGCATCCAAGGACCTCAGGATATTCAGGAGGAAGAAGGGCATGTTTTATGCGGTGATTCTTTTCCCTCTGATAATTTCCATGGGTTTGCCGGGGATCATCTGGTTTGTCGCAAGTAAACCAGAAGTCTCTTCTGCGATCTTGGAAAGTCTTCTCGATTCCTTCTCATTCTTCTTCATTGTTATTGCTACGATTATTCCGACGGCCATCTCCTCCTATAGCATAGTCGGTGAGAAGGTCGAGAAAAGCCTGGAACCGCTCTTGGCGACGCCAGCGACGGACGATGAGATACTTCTGGGAAAGAGCCTTGCCTCGTCCATTCCAGCTATTCTAGCCGTCTACATCGGTGCCACGATGTTCATGATATTGTCGGATGCAATGACCTATAGTAATTTGGGATACCTCTACTATCCGAATTGGACCGCGGCGCTCATCCTGCTCGTGGTAACACCACTCACTATCGTATTCAGCGTGGAAGTAAATGTACTCGTGTCCGCAAGAGTCAATGACGTTCGGACCGCCAGCCAGCTCGGAGGGCTAATAGTGTTGCCTTTTGCGGGCATCTATGTTCTTTCCGAGATCAGATTGATATCGCTCGACACAAACAGTTTGCTTGTCATTTCAGCGGCGCTTCTAGTTGCAGACGTTATTCTGTTTTATTTGAGCAGGGCCACATTCCGCAGAGAGGAGATACTGACGAAGTGGAAGTGAATGGAGAATGCAATGTTCTTTCACACAGACCGCCCAGTGACTCCACGCCTCGCAATTATATCCTAATATTCCCGAGCAATTCCTGACCGACCATGGAACGCAGTTCTATGCGGTCAAAGGAGGCGAGAGCTCCTTTGACCAGTTCTGCCAGGAATGGACGGTCCAGCATATCCTGTGATCGATCGCCCATCCGCAGACGCTGGGCAAGACAGAGCAGCGGCACAACATGATGAAGAACTACCTCTGGCAGGTCCTGCCGGACCTGGATACCGCCTCCAGGGACGAGATCAAGGAGGCGGTACAAGATGGTGAACCGCCATAACTTCGACAGCCCTCACGAGGGCTGGCTAACCTACCGGATCGGTGACTGGGTCAAGAACAAACGGATCCACTTCATCCCGTACATGAGGTTCGTCTGTCACAGAGATTAAATTGGAGGAAGTGAATACATGTTCTCAACAAAAGCGTGGAAATATCTCCTCGAATAGCTCATATATATATATAATGACTATGGAAAATATTAATATTATTAAGAAGATGGAACATCTCTCATTCTCATCCCTTCTTCTTGGTCCATGTTCCCCGACTAAACTCTCATCTGCCATTCAGCATCTTGGATAGCTCGATTTTTTATTACATCAATCTCAAAAATGATTCAGTGACCGAAAATACTAAACTAAGGTCAAATTTTGTGCGCTCCGATGGTAAATATCAAGGTGGACGGAGAAGAGTGCAGCGGATGCGGAATATGCTACAACGACGAATGCCCTGAGATATTCGCCGAAGGCGACGGTGGCATCAGCGAGCTCCTACCAGCGTTTCAAAAAGGCGGCAAGCATAACGGCTAGGTCCCAGCAGATAAGAAGGATAGCGCCAAGAGGGCAGCGATGGCATGCCCGAACAACGCAATCGTCGTCAATTGAACGAGAGAGCGACCTTCGAGATCGGCGGTTATTCGATCGCCCTCTCTACGAAAAAACCCTTTCAACAATGGAACCTGCACTGGCATCGAAATGCAGTGTGTTTTCGTCTTTGGCAATGCAACTCCATAATATTCCCGTTAAACTTCCAGGGCAAGATGGATGAGTCCAAGAATACTGATGGGCAGGTATGTTGCGTTACCTGAAGCGGCACCGATGGGGATTGGATCATCGTTTTGAAGGAATCGGTCCTTGTGTGGAAAAAAAGATCGGAACGGGCTCGAATGGTGGACGGGTCCCGATCACATCTTTTTGTGACAAAACCACCAGTCGTAGCATTCCTTTCCCATCGTTCTCTTGCGTTCCATCGCCGACCGGTAGTCCCTCGGGGCGGGCAAGATGACCTCACCTGGGATCAGATCGTTATTGGGCCAGTTCTCCGGCGTGGAGACCTTGTTCTCATCCGAATACCGCAAGGCTTTCACCGCGCGCAATATCTCGTCAATGGACCGGCCCACCTCGGGCGGGTAATAGACCATCAGCCTGATCTTTCCCTCTGGATCGACAACGAAGACGGATCTGACGGTATTCGTCGCCCGGGCGGGATGGATCATCCCTAACCTTGACGCCAGGTTTCCGGTCCCATCAGCGATGATCGGGAACGGGACCTTCACCCCCATTCGGTCCTCTATCCATTCCACCCATTTCAGGTGGGAGAATACCTGGTCGATGGAGAGACCGATCAATTCCGTTCCTTCGGCCTGGAACTTCTCGGCCCGCTTGGCGAATGCCACGAACTCGGTGGTGCAAACTGGAGTAAAGTCGGCTGGATGACTGAAAAGCACGAACCATTTTCCGGCAAAATCCTTTGGCAAAACCATCGGTCCGAATGTTGTATTGACCTCTACCTCTGGGAAGGCCTCCCCGATGAGAGGGATCCTTCCGATCGGCTCATTTCCAACTTTGCAGTCCATCATGACAAGACCTCGGAAATCAATTGGAGGTGACATTACTTAACGTTATTTTTCTAGAAGCAATATATCTTTATGAGATGGAAAATATACTGGCCCCCGCACACGATTGTACTATTTCACATTCCCATTATCCGTTCGAGGGTATTTCTACCTCTCTAGGCATGATACCTTAAATAGCGAGGAAGTGGTTTTGCTCAACCATGGAATTGGGAGTGCTGTTCGGAATCGGGTTCATCGTACTTGGCACGCTCATGCTCTTGTTCGAATTGCATGCTCCAGGTACTTTCCTCATCGTGCCAGCCACGGTGTTGATGGTGTTGGGCGTGCTCGGCATACTCTTCCCCGATATCTTGTTCACCTGGTGGGCACCAATCGCCGCTGTGATCGTACTTGTGCCAACCACACTGTTGACCATCAAAATGTATCAGAGGCTTTCTCCCCCGGGGCCGCCGGTGACAACTGTAGCGACCTCGCTGGTGGGCATGAAGGGAATGGTCACGACGGACGTGTATCCACACACCCTTAGGGGCAAGGTGGAGATCGAACACGATACCTGGTCGGCAACATCAGAGTCATTGATTCCAAAAGGGAAGCGTGTGGTGGTCGTCAGCAGCGAGGGAGTGCACGTGGTCGTGAAGGAGATCTGCGATGACCCGATAAAGGCAGACGCGAAATGCCAGTGATGCGAGGACAATAATATAGATGGCATGATTGAAGTGGTCCCTCGCTCGTATTGAATGTGACATCAATCAAGGCGAGGCGAGCAAGACCATGCGATACGTAGGACTGGACGTGCATAAAGAATTTTGTCAGGCAAGCATTCTG
>JBEKDM010000028.1:0-20297 GCA_050014375.1 Methanomassiliicoccales archaeon
CGAATGCCTGATGAACGGGACGAAGAAATAGGCGTACGGGGCGGCGACCACCGTCACGGACGAGACCATCTCCTTCATCAGCTCGTGCGGGCAGACGTTCTTCGAGTCGCAATAACGTACGAATTCCTCGGCAGTGGGCAGATTGGCACGGCAATACTTCTCCACCTCTTCATGATCTACGTTTATGAGTTCGGCATAGAAACGGCACCCGCCAGGTTGGTTTGCGAGAACCTTCTTCTTTTTCTCGCCGCATATCCGGGAAAGCTCTTCCGGATTTCCACCTTTGAGTTCCTGGTCCCGCCTGATGAGCGGACACGTGACCTGCCTCCCTTGTATGGCCAAACCGAACACCGGCGTCCTCTCATTGATCCGGCGGAGCTCGCGCACCACTTGTTCTTCCTGGGAGTTCGTTCGCGTGAGGTAAAGGACCTTCCGACCGTGGGAGAGCGCTTCCTGGATCGCACCTGATAGGGCACATACCGTCTTGCCGGTCCCGGTACCGCTCTCTAGGACCAGATGCCCCTTGCTCTTGGCCACGTCCTCGACCAGTTTCACGAAATGGAGCTGATTTGGCCGAGGTGGGTAGGGGAAGACGTCCATCTTGTCTCACGAGCATGCCTAGCTTAAATAGGGTTTCGGTGACCTCATCGAAACTGCGGCGGAAATGATAAGGAAAAGTCGGAAAGTTGTTTGCCGAAAGGGTTTAGATGTCCATCTTTGGTTTGGCTTCTTGCCTGGTCCAGATGTCCTCTGGAACCTCGTCGTAGCAGGAGAGCTCCGCTCCGCAGGCACCAGTATGGCCACTGCCGCTGATGAGTTCGAAGATGCGTTCCTTCCGGAACAGCCAGTAGTGGATCCTCCATTCCCTGCCATCGTAGAGGGTCGTCTCCTCTCTCTCGGTAGTCAGGATGCCCGTGTCCTCGAGCATATAGAAGGCGTCACGATCCTCAGGTTCCAGGATATTGTCGATGATGCGCTCGCTGTAACCGAAGAAGTTCATCACGTGCTGCGCCATCATGCGTGCCTGATCGTCCGGCATTCCGCTGCGGTCGATGCTGTTCTTGATGGCCTGAGTGAGGTCATCAACGGTCAGGGTCGTGCATTTGTCATCAAAACAGATCTCAAAAGAAGGTTCCTCGGATTTACCCCCCGCGGTCGCAGGTTCGACAGTCTTTACGCTTGCTCCGCCCAAAGCGGGGAGTGCTGCTGTCTTTGCCTTGCCACCCTTGGCGGTGGGTAAAGCTCGGGACTTTGCGCTTCCATTGCTTTTCATTGAGTTGCCCCTTGTCCTTAAGAGTTATAATTAAAGTAAATTGAGTTTCTATTCATTCAAGAAACCCTATTTAAAGGTTTTGTTTGGGAGGACGAACGGTCACGCAATTCTTCGGTCGTAATCTGATAAGCAATTACGAGAAACTCGATACATCGTCTATTGGATCGCTGCAAACGCATAAATCAGGCGAGTTGTCATGATTGGAACGATCTCAGGAGATGAACAATGATCGCGGAGTTCAGCGTGTTCCCGGTCGGCAAGGGGGAAAGCCTTAGTCAATACGTTGCCGAATGCATCAAGATCGTAGAGGCGAGCGGACTTAGTTATCAGCTTACTCCCATGGGCACGATCATCGAAGGTGACATTGACACGGTCATGAGGGTCATCGTCGATTGCCATAAAAGGATCATGACCATGTCCGACCGCGTGGTCACGAACATCAAGATCGATGACCGGAAAGGACCCCATCCGATGGGCTCAAAGGTAGACAGCGTCAGGGAAAAGATAAGGTCCAGCTGCCCACCGATCAGTGATGAGGACGAGGATTGTTAAGCATCATTCCCTCGATATCGGAAACGATTCTTGACGAAGCATGAGCATCCCCATAGACGACGGTGCGCTCGCTCTCCGGCCTCGGCCGATCCAGCGCTACCAATATCCGTTCCCGGACGGCCCCGGTCAACACGTTCCAACCTCCCTCCAAGGTCTCGATCCACTCCGTTTCATCCCTGACCGTCACGCAGGGCACGCCCCAGAAATAGGCTTCCTTCTGTACTCCGCCGGAATCGGTCATTATCTTCTTCGCATGGCGTTCCATGGCCGTGAACGAAAGGAAATCCAACGGTTCGAGCACCCTCAGGTTGCTCGAATCTCTGAGGCGGTCCATAAGGCCCCACGCGATGATGTTCTTGGCCGTTCTCGGATGTAACGGCAGAACCACGTCGCCTGGGTAATCGCACATCGCACCGATTATCGCATTCATGTTCTCACGGGAGTCGGCGTTCTCCTGCCGGTGGATCGTAGCCAGGACGTATTCGCCCTTCTTCACCCCGTACTTCTCTGGAGTACTGTCGTCGAGCCTGTCTACAATGCTGAGGAGGCACTCGGTCATGACGTCTCCTACGATCGACACGCCATGGGTTATGCCTTCCTTCTCCAGATTCTTTGCCGACGGTGCACTGGGACACAGAAGAAGGTTAGATAAATGGTCCGTGACCACCCGGTTGATCTCTTCTGGCATTCCCTTGCGGTAGGATCTGAGTCCGGCCTCGACGTGGACCAGGGGAAGGACCATCTTCGCCGCCACTATCGCTGCCGCCAAGGTCGTGTTGGTGTCCCCGTAGACCAACACCACGTCCGGCCTGTCCTCCATGAAGACCTTCTCCAGCTCCTCCATCATCTTACCTGTCTGCGCCCCCTGACGTCCAGAACCGACCCCGAGGTTGTAGTCCGGGTCCGGAATATGGAGGTCCTCGAAGAAGGACTGGGACATCTTGTAATCGTAGTGTTGGCCAGTATGGACGATGACATGTTGGTGATCGATCCTGATGACCTTGTGGAGGGGGGCCAGTTTGACGAACTGGGGCCTGGCTCCTACGACCGAGAATATCCTCATCGTCGCTGGAACGCTGCGACCGGTAATTAACCTTAGCCTAGAAAATGAAGAACGCCCTTAGAGGGCGGAAGAGGTTTTCAGAGGCTCATGTACTCGTGGGTCCTCATGTGGCTGAGGGTTATGGACCGTGCCTCGTGGAAGTTCTTCTCCGCCCGCAGCTCGTCAAGGACCTCTTTTGCGAGGGCGCCATCCACCGACAGGATCATGATCGCCTGGCCACCCTTGGTCTCGCGTCCCACATTCATATTGGCGATATTGATGCCTCGGTTCCCTAGCATCATGCCGACCCTTCCGATTATTCCGGGCATGTCATGGTGCTTGGTCATCACAAAGTCACCTTCGAGCGGCACGTCCACGTCGAACTCGTCGATGCCGATGAGCCTCGGCTCGCTGGCCGGGAAAGCGGTACCGCGCACCTCACGCTTGATCCCGTCGGAAGACACCCTGATCGTCAACATGTTCACATAATGCGTTGATTCGTCAACCTTGGACTCCATGACCTGTATGCCCATCTCGCGGGCGATGGACCCGGCGTTTATGATGTTGGTCTCCTCTCCCTTAACGGTAGAGAGCACGCCGACCAGCGCCGAGACCGTGACCATCCTGGTGTCCATGTTGGCGATCTCACCGTGGACCTCGACCTCGATCTTCTTGACCGGTCCGTCGACCAGCTGCATGCAGAAGGATCCGAGCCGCTCTGCGATGCCGAGGAACGGCGCCACCTTCGGGTCGATCTTGCCCATGGGGGCGTTGACCGCGTTGGTGATCTTGTTGTCCACGAGGAACATCTTAACATGCTCGGCCATCTCGATGGAGACCTTCTCCTGTGCCTCCTTCGTGGACGCTCCCAGGTGGGGGGTAAGAACAGCATTGGACAGGCCGAGGAACGGCGAATCCTTCGGGAGCGGCTCCTGCTCGAATACGTCGATCGCGGAACCGGCGATGCGCTTCGTCTTCAACGCCTCGACCCAGGCGGCCTCATCGATGATCCCGCCCCGGGCGCAGTTGATGATCATGACCGTTGGCTTCATCATATTGAACTGAGCCGTGCTGACCAGGTTATGCGTCGTTGGTGTCAATGCAGCGTGGACAGTGATGAAGTCGGCCTCTTCGCAGACCTTGTCCAGGGGCAACAGGCGCACTCCCAGTTTTACCGCCGCTTCCGGCGATATGTATGGGTCGAAACCGATGAGCTTCATGCCGAAGGCCTTGGCCCTCTTGGCCACTTCGCCGCCGATGCGACCGATTCCAATGATGCCTAGGGTCTTGCCGCTGAGCTCTACACCCATGAACTTGCTCTTTTCCCACTTTCCTTCCTTGACCGACTTGTCGGCCCATGGGATATTGCGTGCCAGGGAGAGCATCATGGCCATGGTATGCTCACAGGCGGAGATGATGTTCGCCGCCGGGGTGTTCATGACCAGAATGCCGCGTCTCGTGGCAGCTTCGACATCGACATTGTCGACGCCTACGCCCGCCCTTCCCACCACACGCAGCTTCTTTCCTGCCTCGATGACCTGTGCGGTCACCTTGGTACCGCTGCGTACGATGAGAGCGTCATACTCCCCGATGATCTTGATCAGGTCCTCCTGGGGTATCTTTGGCTTTACATCGACCTGGACGCCGCCGTCCTTGGTCAGCATATCGATGCCTTCCTTCGAGAGTTCGTCGGTAACGAGCAGTTTCATCATTGCATTCCCTCCTTGACCTCGTCCATGACATACACCAGGTCGTTCATGTCCTTGACGGTGAGATCGCCCATGTGGCCAATACGGAAGGATGAATCCTTCACTTTGCCATAGCCAGGCGATATTTCGAAGCCTTTCTCCTTGAGCTTCTTGTCGAAGGTGGCGAAATCGAAGCGGCCGCTCTCGACCACCGAAATGGTGTTGGAGCGGTAGCCCTGCTCGGCATACAGGCCGAAGTTCTTCATGGCCCACTTGCGTGCTATTTCTGCCAGTTCCTGGTGTCTCTGGTAGCGCTGGGAAGTGCCCTCCTTCAGCCACTTGTCAAGCTGGTAATCAAGACCGAACATAAGCGAGACCGGCGGAGTGGTCAATGGCAAGTCCTTGTCCGCATACTTCTTGTATTCCAGGAGGTCGAAGTAGTAGCCGCGGTTCTCCACCGTCTCCGCCTTCTTGATAAGCCGCTCGCTGCAGCAAATGACCGCCAGGCCGGGCGGCAATGCCAATGCCTTCTGGGAGCCGAACACGAGCGCGTCCGGTGCCATCTTCTTGATCTTCAGGTCGACAGCGCCCACCGAGGTAACGCCATCGACGAAGATGAGAGCGTCGCTCTCTGCCCTGATGGCATCGCATATCTCTGTCGGGTGGTTCATAACGCCGGTCGATGACTCATTGGAGATGAAAGTGACCGCCTCGATGTCCTTCATTAGCTTGCCCTTGACGTGCTCTGGCTTGACGCCTTTACCCCACTCCACGTCTAACTTGTCCACCAATTTCCCGTTCGCAGTGCCGATGCCCTGCCATCTGTCACCGAACGAGCCATTTGATATGCCGCACATCTTGCGATTGACGCCGCAGCGAACACAGGCTTCGAGAAATCCCGTCGCAGACGCCGGTGCCAGGAATATTTGCATGTCCGTGTCCAGTGCCTTGTGCAGCTTCTCGACGATACCCTTTTGCAGATTCGAATAGTCCTTCCCGCGGTGGACGATCATGTGCCTGTCCATCGCTTTCAGTGTGTCCTCGAACACCTCTACCGGGCCTACTGTGAACAATCTTCGGTTCAATTCAATCCCTCTGGATATCCTGATCGATTCGAATTAAAGGAATTCCACTTGTTGTCCGGGGCCTCTAGTGCTAACCAGTATCTGCCTATGCAGTCTCCTTTAGCGTGATGCCGACGGATTTTTAGTAACCTGGAGTACCGAATAAATACTTTCCTACTCATAGGACCTGAAGAAATTGGCTCTTTTTGAAAAGGACGGTTCGAAGGAATATATCGATATGCCGCTGATGCGCTTTTATGCTGCCTTTCTCATCCGATCAAATTCGGTCACCGGAATTTTCTGATTTCCTGACCACGATATAGAAATACTGTGCAAAGCAGCACCAAGGAAGGTTCTTAGAAAGATATGAATCAAGCCTATTCAGGACGGCGAACCCCTGCTTCCCGTATAGGAACTTGGTACTGAAGGCACCAACGAAAAGATTCGTTCCTTGATATTGGACGATCTCGTATCCTCTCTTCTTGAACATATCGATTACGAAAAAGAACGGATAGTCTAAGTGTTGCTGGGACTCATGGTCGAGTGGCTTCTTCCTGAGCTTTGATCCCGCGATCAATTCGAACATAGGGATGGAAACAAGATTGGGCATGGAGATGATCGCGATTCCATCTGGCTTCAACATGTTCCTAATGTTGTCAACCACCATCAATGGGTTTTCGGTGTGCTCGATCACCTCGGTACAAAGGACGAGGTCGAAAAGGGAGTCAGGATGAAATTCCTGAGCGTCCTTTTGGAGATAGATGATCTCCTTCCCCTTCTCGATCGAGGAGAATTGTTGCCTTGCGCAATCCAGACTGTCCCGGCATATATCAATGCTAGTGACCTTTTCGAATCCGAATCCAGATATCAATGAGGAATAGATCCCGGATCCGCACCCAATATCGGCGGCCTCGCCATATCCCTTGATCAAACCCCTTTTCTTCAGGTCTTTCATCATGCTAAAGAAAAGGTTGATCCTCTTGCGGTGCTGGATCTTCGTTGGAATGTCGTTCTGGTAACCGTAGATACGATTTAGAAGTGCTTGCCTGGGGTCACCATCATCATTGCATTCGTAATCGATACTGTACTCCATGACGATATCTCCAAGAACGAGCATGAAGCAATGGTTCAGTTATTATTAATGGTATCTTGAACCATCCCTTGCTCCCGCCGGATCATGATGATCTATGAACTCAATAACGTGCTGGACCCATTGGTGAAATCATTCAGTTGGACCCCATCTTGGACTTAGAAATTGATTATGTTAGGGTTAAATATCATCATTAAGATGCATTTGCAATGAAGATTATCTTCATCCAATTCAGCAATGGAGCAGTGATGAGAGGGGCAGGACATGTCATTGCTTCGGTCATAAAGGATGGACATGAAATAAAATTTTTTGATACTTACGATCAAGATGTGTCGAAAATTGGCAAATGGATCGCTGGCAACCCATGTGACCTGGTCCTGATGTCAGTGATGACTCTGAACGTTCCCATGGCCAAGAATCTGGCCAAAAGGATCAAACAGAACAAGAACGTGCCCATCATGGTCGGTGGGGTTCATCCCACCATCACCGGTGGCCAGCTGCTCGAGGAATGCCCCGATATCGATTACCTCTGTGTCGGCGAGGGTGAATCGATGATAATCGAATTCATCGGAAAGCTGGGGAAAGGGGGCATCGAGGATGTCATGAACCTGGCCTACAGAAAGGACGGAAAGGTGGTCGTCAATCCCTTGAGAGCTCCGGAGGATCTGTCAAAATTGGCGCCGTTCCCATGGCAGCTTTACAGCAAGAACCGGCTGGCCTATGGCGACATGACCTACGTCTATGCCACCCGGGGGTGTCCTTATGCCTGCACCTATTGCTGTAATTCCAAATACCTCAACCTCTACGGTAAGGAGTACCTACGGAAAAGACCGGTCGAAAGCGTCATCTCTGAACTGGTGGATCTGAAGGAGAAGTATCACCAGAAACATTTCTATTTCGGTGATGAAATGATCCTGTTCGACAAGGAATACGCCATGGAGCTGTTCCACAACGTCAAAGAGAAGGTCGGCGTTCCCTTTGGATTCATGGCCCGGGTCGAGCACCTGTCCGAAGATGTGGTCAAGGTCGCTTCCGAGACCGGATGTGTGTACGTCGCGATCGGGGTCGAATGTGGCGATGAATCGTTCAGAAAGAAGAGCCTAAAAAGGAACATGTCGAACAAGACCATCTTGGACGCGGTAAACCTCCTGAAAAAGTTCAATATCTATGTCGCCACGTTCAACATGATCGGGTATCCGTTCGCCAACGACGATGAGCTCACGAGATCAACAATTGAACTCAACAAAGAGCTGAAACCCGACAGCGTCCAGGTAACAATTCTCTATCCGTTCCCCGGCACCGAGCTATATGACAAATGCCTGAAGGAGAACCTTTTTGACCCTCAGAAGTTGAAGATGTATTCTGATTACTATGAGGAATCGGTCCTGAAGGATGTGAGTTTGAAGAAGAGATGTGCCGAGATCCGCGACATGCTGAACAAGGATTCGAAACCGCTGTTCAAACCCAGCCTAAAATGGAGAGTATATTCCCAGATCAGAAAGATGAAGGGTTGAAAGGAGCACCCATCAGCCTTTTCACCCCCCGAACTCCGCCGGGGTAGCGGATTGTTGATGGTCGTTGACCACCATATAGTTTGAACAACCACAGGAAGTGACCGGGCGCCCCTTTCTCCTTTTCAGACTATCTGATCCTAAGGAACTTGCTGAAATGATAGGGGATCAATTGCGGATCGCCCACTCTTATGTCTTTCACGACCTTCGAGAACAGCGACACCGCGGGACTGCTGGTCTTCCCGACCCAGCTGGTCGCACCTTTGCGCAGGTCATCGTATTCATTGATCGAATTGCCTAGCTCGGTCCAGAAATGGGCGTCAGATCCAGCCAGGACCGGCTTCTTCAGTCCCTTTGCCAGTTCAAGGGCCCTTCGGTTCTCCTCGGGGCGCCCCCTGCCGTTATGGACCTCGATAAGGTCCACCCTCTCACTTATCAGGTAAACGTCCCGATGTCCCCGGAACGGATGGGGCATGACCGTAATGCCGCCCTGGGCCCGCACGTTGTCTATCACTTCATCCCAGACCCTCTCTTGCACCTCCTCCCCGATCTGAAGCGCCAGAATGTCCCCTTTGTCTGTGTTGATCTCCATGCCCGATACGATCTCGATCCCAAACTCTTTCGCCATTCCCTTAGCCTCGAGGGAACCGCGGATCGACTCGTGATCGGTCACGGAAATGGCATCTAGACCGAGTTTCTTGCTCACCTTCAGGATGGTCCTGACGTCTGTCAGGCTGTCAGATGAATAGTGCGAGTGGATATGGAAATCACCTTTCATCGGCCGTTCGTCCTCCCGTGCGGATATCTGAGCTCTTCGTTGACCAGAAGTCGGAACCCGCCGATCAGGCCGGTCCCTATGTTGAACAGAGCTGGGATAGGGTCTGCCAAAGTGATGTTGCTGAACGATTGGCGCGTTGTGATGAAATCGGACAATCCGCCCCATGTCCCCTTGGCCATGGCCACTGCAAAATCGTCCGGGAATATCCATCGATAGGTGATGTCGGAATAGTGGGCTTCCTTGGCCTCGGATGATATCTTGCTTACTATCTTTCCATCCAGCACCCCCAGTATTATCCGGGGCACGTCCACTCCTGCGCTGATGGTGATTCCCAAGGACCCCCAGAGCTTCGGGTTGATCTCGATAAGCCTGATCTCACCCGTCGAAGCGTTGCGTTTAAACTCGACCATGATCGGCCCATTCCAATGAAGGGCATCTCCGAGCGCCTTTCCGTAGCGATGCAGGTCTGCATCGTGAAAGGAACGTGCGTACGATGCTGGACCGCCGGTTATTGGAAATTCACGCAACCTTCTCATGATAAAAAAATCGATCAGCTGGCCTTCGTGATATACACCATAGAACCCACACCCCTCTCCCTCGAAATACTCCTGGGCGATGATCTGGGAGGAACTGACCTTGGATAGCTGTTCGTATCTATGCCCCAGCTCACCCCGGTCTCGGCAATAGAAGATGGACTTGCCCGAGGTGTCGGATGACTTTATGACAACCGGGAAGGGACCGACGATGTCTAGATCATGAAGGTCCCGGAGATTCCAAGTCCTGGGGAACGGTATGCCGAGCTTCCTCGCCAGGTCCATCGTGAGGTCCTTCCTATAGGCCGTTTCCATCGATTGGGGATCGGGGAGGAGGCATTTGCACATGCCATTGATCTCGTCAGCCCTTTTGACCGCAGCCCGATAGCTCTTCAGCCCGACCGGAAGGAAGTATCTTGGTCTCAGATCCTTGATGACCGAGCAAAGCTGCTCTCCATAAGCATCGATCTCGCCTTCTCCCGTGGGTGCCAGCTCAATAGTCCTTTTCACAAACTTGGAATAATTGCACACCGCCCTGGACCGGGGCTTCGGTACGGTGATGGCGACACTATACTCCGACCCTATCGACTGGATCGCCGCCAGGGAGTTCTTGTGGGTCCCATCGGTGATCAGGACATCAATACCCATTGTCCACCCACCAGTTGCTCAGCTCAGACCCGTTGCACAGCCAACCGCCGTCTTCTTTTACCTTGTCCAATATTCTCCAATACAGGTCTCCCCATTTTCCGTATCTTGGATCGAAGAAAGTGGTGTTGTGCCAAAGGATCACGAGCGTGCCATGCAACTTCTTTGTCTGCATGATCAGTTCAAAGCAGATATCCCTTCCTTCGCTGGGATTAAGGCCCATGTACGAATAGAGCGAGCAGTCCATGACCGCCAGAGGCAATTCTAGGATGCTGGATTGTTCTTGATCGTCCAGATAGGGATGGTAAGGATGCACCATCCCGTTGCGGAAACCATAGTTGTCCGAGAAGCCGATGGTGCTGTCATACTCGAATCCGGCCTGGGCCAGATACTCGAAGGAAGAAGGCACCTGGAAGCGGAGATAATGGTTCCTATAGCCAGTGACCTTGATTCCGAGCCCCTTCTCCATGCCCTCCTTCTCCGCACGGATCTTCTCAGGAGAATGGCCCGCGTCATAGCTTCCGTGCAGAGCTACCTCAGACCCCTTTCGCCTGACCGCTTCCAGCTGTTCGGCTATGTCAGATAGCGAATAACCTGCTCCGGTATGGTCCTTTGGAGCGTTCATAACGAAGAATGTGGAATGGCTGCCCCTTTCCTCTTCCTGTTCCGCTATCGATTTGAGGTCAGAGTAAGCATGGGGCAGTCCAGCCGGAGAGTGGATCTCCCTGAACGAATCGGACAGCTTTCCCTTGCTGAGCCACTTGCCAGAATTGATCACCCGTCGGGGCATCGACGGCCTCAGGAGATCGATGTCATGGGTCAGGACCACGGCATAGCCCTTGCCACCTGGGAACTCAACGCCCCGAAATCGGTCTGCCATTGCCTGGGAGACTATCGGAGCATGGAACTCCTCGGCCCTTTCTTTCGGAAAATAGGGACGCCCGTGCGCGTCCTTCGCTGCGGAATTCTCCCATGACAGGGTCTGGATGGAACGGAGTCTTTCGTCGATCGTATCGGGACCGATACCCTTGGTCAAGCCCATCAGTTCGCTATCTCCTTGTATATCTCCAGTGTCCGTTTCGCAGCCTTGAGCGGGGAATGGTTTTCTTCCACATATTTCCTGCCTTTGATGCCGATATCCCGGCATTTCGCCATGTTGCCTAATGCATCCACCAGGGCGTTATGAAGATGTTCCTTTCCATAGGGGATCTTGATCACCGGATTGCTTGGATACTCCTTCGAATAGGTCTCCTCGAAAGTGGAAATGACCGCCTTACCCAAGGCCATCGCCTCCAAGGTGGCCACCCCGATGACGCTGGGAACCCCCATGGCCTTGCCGTCGACGACCTGATCGATGAAGATATGGCACGATGCCAGCTCTTTCATTGCCTTCTCGTGAGGGGTCTTATCCAGAAGAACGAAATCGAAATCGAATCCTGACTTCTTCAGCCGGTCGACAACATCCAGGATTTCGTTGGTCCCCTTCATCCTCCGGTCATTGGACATGTGCAAGACCTTGGGGCGAGCGGCCATATTGAAGCTGACCTCATAGGATTCGAGGTCCACCGGGTTGAGCATCAGTTCGGCGTTCTTATGCCATTTAAAGAGATCCGGCCGGGAGATCAGCTTGTGATCGGCCAAGCTCTGATAGTACATCCCGTAGCCCATCCTGGTGTCGCTGCCGTGATAGTGTACCACCAATGGTTTGCCCAGTATAAGTCTCGAGAAGACGATGTCCAATCGTTTCCAATTGATCCCGCCATGCACATGCATGATATCGGAATCGTTCGCCAGTCTGATCAATTTCACTATGGTCTCAGCGTTCTTTACGGGATTCTTGGAGAAATAGCACTCAAGGTCATGCGGCTGATTGATGATATTTGGGAAGGTCTCCACAACTATGGCGTCGTGACCCAGTCTCTTCTGGTACTTGGCCAGCATATGGGGCACCCCGGCGTGATTGTCGAAATGGACGATCCTCATCAAAAATCTGTCTCCAACCAGTCCCGATCGAACTACTGCCGACTGGTCCAGATAAATGCGTGCAGCACATATAAACCCATTCCAGGCCTGATTGGATATTTGCATGGGATGTGAGGCCCAGACAGAGTTAGGGCATTCTCTGGCCGTTTAAGGCGGTCATCCTCGAGAGGATATGAACTCAGGTTTTATTATGACCTAGACGATTATGCCAAACGCGTGCTTATGGCGGACCAGATGGATACGGGCTTGGGTTGCCCCGATGAATCTTTCTTGGTCAGGAGCAACCGCGCCGGGTTTCAGGTGTTAAGTTCATGCCACTGGTTTCAATCATCATCCCTGTCTACAATGGTTCTGATTTCGTGGCCGAGGCCATCACCTCTGCACTGCAACAGACGCACCGGGAGATCGAGATCATCGTCGTCAACGATGGATCAAGGGATGAGGGAAAGACCGACAAGGCAATCAGGCAGTTCATTCCAAACGTGCGCTACATCGATAAGGACAATGGAGGGGTGGCCTCCGCCCTCAATGCCGGCGTAGAAGCGGCACAGGGCGAGTTCATATCCTGGCTAAGTCACGACGACGCCTACGAGAAGAACAAGCTGGAGACACAGCTGGCATTTCTCAGAAATCAAACCAAGGGACCGATCGATAAGATGGTGATATACAGTGACGCCTGGTTCATGGACGAAAAATCGCTGGTGCATTCCCGTTCCAACCTGCCCACGGTGCCACCGGAACGGTTCTTCGAGGCCCTCTTCTGCGGTCACGTGGTCAATGGCCTGTTCCGTATGGAACCGTTCTTCATGAACGGATGCACTGCGCTCATTCCGAAGGCGGCATTCGAAAGAGCTGGAAGGTTCGATGAGCAGAAGAGGACCACCCAGGATACCGACATGTGGTTCCGTATGAATTCGACCACCGATTTCCTGCTGGGACCTGGTCCGACACTGCGATCCCGCATTCACAAAGGGCAGGGCACCTACATATTACGCAAGGAACGAGTGGCCGAGATAGATGAACTGTACCTGAAGGCCTTTGACCTATACTCACCGGGCACCAAGTACGATCTCGATCTGGCAAAGACGGCCTATGCTCTGAAAAGAGACCACCGGATGAGGTCTGCCTACAAGAAGACCTGGCACATGGCCTGGTCGAAGAGAAGGAGCTCAGACACCAAATATCTCCTGGGGGCACTTCTCTATAACCGGGCGTTCTCGTCCGCGAGGTTGGGGATGAAATCGCTGAAGAGACGAGTGAAGGAAAAGAAAGCAGCAAGAACCCAATAAGAAGTTATCAAATCGGATCAAAGATAGCTCTTTGTTCGCCAATAAGTTATATAAGATTGCTTATTTAGTCGACTTTGGAAAAGAGAAATGTTGATCAAAACCAGTGCAGATGAATTTTGGATTGAGGCCCGAAAGCTCGTTAGGGCTACCTCTACTGTACTGGACATAGGATGCGGGATAAGACCGCAAGACTTCTTTGAGCCCGATATTCACATATGCCTTGATCCACATGAGGAGTATCTTAACCATCTAGCAAAGAATCTTACTAACGAAAAAAAACGGCATGTAATGACCATCAAAGGGGATTGGGCTCTCGCCCCAAAAATATTCCCGAGCAGAAGTGTTGACAGTTTGTTTCTGCTCGATATTATCGAACATGTGGACAAGGAACAAGCCATTCAATTCCTCAAGGAATGTGAGGATCTTGTTAGAGAACAGATAGTCATTTTCACACCATTAGGTTTTCTCCCACAGGAACTTGAAGAGAGCGGTCTTGACGGATGGGGGCTTCATGGAGGTGAATGGCAGGTTCACCGTTCAGGTTGGATGCCGGAGGATTTTGGCGACCAATGGGACTTCTTGGTTTGTGATGATTTCCATAAGGTCGATGGGCAGGGCAATCGCCTAGATCATCCATATGGTGCGTTCTTTGCGTTCCTTAACCTTGGTGAAATCAAGGTATATGGTATAAAAGAATATAGGAGACTTGGATTCAAGAAAGTCGAAAAAATCTTAGACCGGATCGGTATATGATTCTTTAATACAGTTAGGACTTGGGAATATTTTTTCCATTTCCTTGAGTGTTATCAGTTTTCTCCCATTTGTCAAAAAGGTACTCGATAGAGAACTACAATTTTCAATTGATTGGATCATATTGACTTACTTTTGTGACGATTTAATCACCGCACCGATCTGTTCTAATGCTTCCTTATTTTCTAATGTGATGAGGGTGGTTTCATGGTAGAAAGGATGAATGTGACTTTTTGTTTCCTATATTTAGAGCCAAATATCGGTAAGACGTTAGTAGAGGATGCTGATACATCGGCGTTAAATGAGACCTAAAAGACACACCATCGCCTATGTCAATAATTCCGATCTTCTTGGAAGAAGATTCAATGGCTATGATTTTCAAGATCATCTGGCTAACAATGGATATGATGTCGAATTCTTCTGCTTTGAGAAGAAATCGGAATCTTGCAACGTCCATCCGATGATGCCGTGGAAATACGCCCCCAAAATAAAGGGGGCGATAGAAAGATTGGAGACAACTTTCTCAATCCAGTCACTAATATATCCATTTCCAATCACATTAGCCATACAAAGTAAGTTCAATAATGTTGATATCGCCCATTTCCAAATGATTCATAATTCATTCTTTTCATTGCAATTCTTACCCTCCTTTTCAAAGAGAAGACCTTCCGTATGGACCTTACATGATCCCTGGGCCCTTACCGGTCATTGTATTCACCCGTATTCTTGCACAAAATGGCATTCTGGTTGCCATGGATGCCCGAACCTTGACTCCCCCAAGCAAATAAAGATCGACACCGCGGCCATTCTTTGGTCTATTAAAAAGGATGTGGTCCAGAGGTCGGATCTCACAATCCATGTTCTCTCCAATTGGATGAAAGAGATGGTTGATTCAAGTCCGATAATGAAGGGTAAGAAAGTCCGGATTATTCCAATCGGTGTAGACATGGAAAGGTTTCGTCCAGACAGAAATATTAGAAGAGAATTTCGAAAATCTCTGGGAATCCCCGATGAATCGTTTGTCATTATGTTACGCACGAGCACAAATCCGTTCAAAGGGCTAGAGATTGCTAAGAAATTGCTTTCGAAAATGCGTCCAAAACGTCAGATTTTCATTTTGACAATCGATACCAAAAATCTCATCGAAAATAATATGGAAAATATCCGGATAATTGATCAGGGATTTGTCGATGACTCACTTCTAATCCCTTCATATCAAGCTTCTGATATGTTTCTCATGCCGTCTACAGCAGAGTCTTTTGGGGTAATGGCAGTTGAGGCCATGGCATGTGGCTGTCCCGTAATCTGCGTTAAGGATACTGCTGTAGAGGAAACGATACGCGGCTGTAAATCATACCTATCCATTGATCCACAACATCTTGAAATAATAGCAGAACAAATCGATGATTTGTCAGAAAACTTTTCTTACCTCTTTGAAATGAGTCAAAAGGTCCGCGATTTTTCCGTAAAAGAATATGATAAGAAGGTTCATATGCGGTCCCTGGTAGATTTGTACGATTCTCTTCTCGAATGATGGATAGTGATTTTGTTCGACAAGCCCCCTCCGAAGTTCAATCAATTCCCTGAAAAGAATCCTTCTACTCATCTGGATTTGGATCAAAAGAATCTTACCGGTCAGATTTTTCCAGACGGCAAGATCTAAGGCAACAGTCGGACTTGATTATATTCTGATGGTTCAGAAGATGGTTGCTTATTTTACCAATTTAGATGGCTAATGGCATAGAAAACTCATAATATCATGGATGTCCTGGAATGGTTAAATTACAGTCATTGGCATTAATTTATATGAGCGAATACATGTTCTTGACAAAGAGCAAGGGAATATCTTTTCGAACGACACAGAATCTAACAAATGTGATCAAATGAAGCAACAAAAAATAAAAATCGGAGTTGTGTCGATAACAACCCCACCGTCACCATCTGGACAGGCGATTGTTTTGAGTGAACTCCTGTCAATCAATAATAGGTTTGATTTCTATCTTTATAATACTGGGTCTTATGATTTAGATCAGGTCAACGACCCACATCGAACCAACAAATGTCATAATGCTATTATTGGGAATTTCAGCCATGGGAGTGGTGGTACCCAACCAAGGAAACGTTACTCATGGATTCAACCAATTTCAATCATTCTTGATTTGGTAGACATCATCTCCAAGGCTAAGAAATTGGAGAAAGAGTTCGATAGTTCGAAAATTGACATCGCCATTGCCTGCTCAGGAGAGATAACTGATCTTCCGGCTGCTTGCAAAGCTTCTCGGAAATTGGGAATACCATTGATCCACTATGCTTTTGACGACTACGTTAATCGAGAAATTGGAATTAGGAGAGTTTGGGCTAGGGCCATTGAACGCATTTACATGAAATATGTTGAACGGACGATTGTAACGAATGAGTTTGAAGAGATGGATTATCGGGAGAGAGGTTATACAAATACGATGATCGTGAGGAATCCTTCGCCAGTCGAAAAAATCATAGAATGCTCAAGAAATCTGAAAAAAGTAGGAAACGACCCATTTCAGATTATTTACACGGGTTCGATTTATTCTGCACATTATGATTCTTTTAAAAGACTGATTTTGGCAATGGAATTGGCAGAGTCCGATTGGAATTTGCACATCTATACATCAATTTCTCCAGAAATACTGGCCGAGAATGGAATCGTAGGATCTCGAGTGAAGATATTGCCATACGTAAGACGCGTGGAGGCAATATTAGCAATGATTCGATCTGATGCACTATTCCTCCCTTTAGCATTCGAATCACAATATCCTGAGGTAATTCGGTCCTCATCACCTGGTAAAATAGGCGACTATCTGTCATCAGGTACTCCAGTGCTAGTCCATGCCCCCTCAGATTCATATGTTGCTAAGTTGTTTATAGACAATAATTGTGGAATTGTGATTGATGTGCCAGATGCAATAGCAATTTCGAAAGCTTTGCATAAATTGGCCTCTGATCTAAGGAATAATGAAGTCTTAAGTAGGAATTCTAGAATGACGGCAACGAACGAATTTGCTCGGGAGGTCAATTTCGAGAGATTCGCCAAAGCTATAGAATTGGCATTTGATTCTTGATGTGCTGAGTGAAGCTGTAATCGAATTTTGACTTGATAAAGGGTCAGAGTTTCAAGACATCCTATGAATATTCCAGGTCCGATTCAGCATTACCGGGGATTGGACCATGTCCATGGGAGCCCCATTGACAAAATCCACAGGCGCCGAGATGTTAATCAATCTCTCTACCACATGACCGGACAACAGATTGATGTTCCCGGACTTTTTGGCCTCGATGTTCAGGGAATAGCTGCCAGTGTTCAACAATCTCTCCGGGAAGTTCATACGAGCTACATACCTTCCAGCCTCGAAACGCTCCAAATCTACATTCCAATCTGAGAAGTAGGACCTGAGGACCTCGTCCCCCAAGCTGGTCCTCAAAGACACCCCCATCCTCAGATGTTCGACATGGTTCGGGAGCTCGAAATCGAGCATGACCTCGAACGGATAGGTCCCATCGATGAGATTCGTCTCGATTTTGTTCTGGCTGACCGTTATCGCATCGATCGTGATCTCAGGGGTCCTTATGGGGAAGATGTCGTCATGAATGTCCATCGACTTTGCATATTCTTCGATGACCTCGTCGACAGTGCCAATTTTCGCCATCCTTCCCGATTTGAGCAATATACCAGTCTGGCAAAGTGTTCGAATGGCGTGTATGTTATGGCTGACGAAGATGACGGTCCTCCCTTCTTGTGAGACCTCCTTCATCTTACCGAGGCATTTGTCCTGGAACTGTTGATCGCCTACAGCCAGTACTTCATCCGCGATAAGTATGTCAGGCTCCAGGTGGGCGGCCACAGAGAACGCCAGCCGCATCAGCATTCCGGAAGAATATCGTTTGATCGGAGTGTCCAGGAATTTTTCCACCTCGGCGAACCTGACGATCGCCTCGAAATTGGATTCGATCTCTTTCCTCTTCATTCCAAGAATTGCGCCGTTCAAATATATGTTGTCCCTTCCGGTGAGATCTGGATGAAATCCAGTTCCAACCTCGAGGAGGCTTCCGACCCTTCCCCGAAGGATGACCTCTCCTTCGGTGGGGTAGGTTATCTGTGACAGTATCTTGAGGAGCGTTGATTTGCCGGCGCCGTTGCGCCCGATGATTCCGACCACTTGTCCCTCTTCCACATTGAATGAGATGTCCTTCAGGGCCCAGAACGTTTCCTTGGATTCGCGAATCCCCTTGAGGGCCTTGATCGGATGGCCGAGAGTATTTTCAAGGCTTTCAGTAAGTCGTTTGCTACCCTGATAGTGTCCGCGAGCGGCCCTGATCGAGTATTCCTTTGAAACACCTCGGATCTCGATGATGGGCTCCAATCAGATCACGTCCGCCAATTGCCTCTCATAGTGTTTGAAATAGATCATGCCGCCAAAGAACACCACGACCGAGATAATCAGGGACGTGAAAATGATGTCACTTGGAATGGTTGGATGGCCGAAGGTCATGTACCGTTGCATGGACATGATGCCAGCAAGCGGATTCCATACCAGTATCCAACGATAGTTTGTGACGGTGGTCCAAGCATAGACGATCGGTGATGCGAACAGCAATAGTTGCGTGAAGAAGGGTGTAATGTACTGCACATCCCGATACTTGGCAGAAAGCGCAGACAGCCAAAAACACATGCCTGCAGAAAGTAGTATGGTTAAGGCCAGCGGAACGAATATTAGCAACATCCAGAGAGTGAATGGCGTGCCGATGAACAACATCATTCCTACTAGAAGGATGAATGCGACCGCGTAGTCAAGCAGACCTGCTATTACCAGGCTTAGAGGAAGCAATATCCTCGGAAAGTAGATCTTGGTGATCATCTGGTAATTGCTGATTATACTCATCGAGCCCGAGTTCAAAGTAGACGAGAAGAAGACCCAAAGGATTAGCGTCGTGTAGATGAAAACGAAATATGGTATGCCATCGGTGCCATCTGTGAAAATGTTTTTTGATGCGGAAAAGATGATTGTGAATACCAGCATGGTCAGGACCGGTTGCAGGACCGCCCATCCTATCCCGATGGCCGTTTGTTTATATTTGGTCTTTATTTGTTTCATGACCAAGAAGAATAGTAGTTCTCTGTAGGCCCAAATTTCCTTAAATGCAAATTCGAATCGGGAGCCTCGAGGACGTATGTACTTGACTTTATTGGAACCCATCGAATCTGTCCTGAACCGTTAGGTATTGCATTCAATGATTTATTTCCTGTGTAATTGTATTTCGCGATCTCCAGCTCGATATGTAGATACTTCCCCAATCCACAGGCCTCTATTTCCATTTCTTTTGATCACATTTATCAGAATCTGGCAAATCTCAACGCGATATGAACTGATATAGAATCTCTGGCATTTTTCATTCTTCACGTATCAACTGTTCAATCTTCTCACTTTTTCCAACAAATTAATAAAGCCTTATCATGTGATGGCCCCAATATGGAACGAGTAGCAGTCGCGGGCCTTGGATATGTTGGATTACCTCTCGCCTGCATTCTTGCGGAAAGTGGTTTCAAAACGGTCGGAGTTGATGTCGACCAGCAGCGGATTAAGCTGATAATGGAGGGAAAATCCCCCATAGAAGGAGAAGAGCCCGGCCTATCCGCCCTTTTGTTAAAAGTTGTGTCTAGCCAATCGCTTGAAGCAACGATGGATACCAAATCGTATTCCAACGCTGACGCGATTTTCGTCTGCGTGGACACCCCAATTGGTCCTGATCTGAAGCCCAAACTTGAGATACTGAGATCTGCCGTAACCAGTGTCAGCCGTTCCATGAAGAAGGGAGTGCTAGTCTCCATCGAATCGACACTTCCGCCCGGGACCATGGCGTCCGTTGTGATCCCGATCCTTGAAAAAGAGAGCGGACTCCGCGCCGGTAAGGATTTCCTTCTTTGTCATTGCCCGGAACGAGTGATGCCGGGCAAACTGCTCAACAACATGCGAAAGGTCGAGCGTGTGTTGGGTGGGTTCGATTCCGAATCGATCAAGAGAGGGGCATATTTCTATTCCCGGATCGTCCAGGCCGAGATCCACC
>JBEKDM010000029.1:0-20005 GCA_050014375.1 Methanomassiliicoccales archaeon
GACCGATACGACGTCGTGAACGCGCGCCATCTGCGCGCCTTCCTGCGAGGGAAGTTCGTAGGAGGAACCGAAGCTATATCCTCCGCCATGGAAGTACACCAGGACCCCGCGCTTGCCGGTGAGGCTCGGCGTCCACACGTTGAGCTTCAGCATGTCTTCGACCTGTCCAGTGAAGACGTTGATGCCCGCGTGTACCTTTCCATTCTTGTGCGCTTTCCTGAGCTCGATCAGGATGTCGATCGGGTCCAGTCCTGCGTTCTCCGACAGCGCGGTGGGCACGACTTCCATTGCGGAGGCGAACGCATCTATGGCGATCTGCTCCCTGCCGCCGACCGAAGCCGAGTATGCCCTCAGCTTCATTGCCACTTCTTCCGCTGTCGAGCCGCCGCCAGTAAGCATCCTGCCTTCCTCGATGGCCACTGCGACGACGCTCATTGCGTCGTCCAGGGACCGCTCGATCTCGGCGATGACATGGTCGGTTCCGCCCCTGATGAGGACAGATACAGCCTTCGGGTTCTTGCAGCCGGTGATGAACGACATCTCGTCGTCCTGGATCTTTCTGACCTCGATCAGTCCAGCATATCCCAGGTCCGCGGCCTCGAGCTCGTCCACCTTGGTCACGACGTTTGCGCCGGTGGCCTTGGCTAGCTTCTCGATGTCGGACTTCTTGACCCGCCTGACGGCATAGATCTTTTCCTTGGCGAAGTAGTGCTGGACCAGATCGTCTACACCCTTCTGGCAGAAGACTGCGTTGGCACCGGTGGCCTTGATCTTCGCGACCATCTTCTTCAGCATGTTCTCTTCCTCGTCGAGGAAGGCCTGCATCTGGTTCGGGTCGGTGATCTCTATCTTGGCATCGACCTCGGTCTTCTTGACCTCGAGGGCAGCGTCGAGCAATGCGATCTTGGCCTTCTCGACCCTTTTCGGCATGGCCGGGTGGACCGGTTCCTTGTCGACGATGATGCCGTCGATAGCGATGGTGTCTTCCATCGAACCGCCGGTCTTCTTGACGACCTGGATGTTGTCCATGTCGACGACCCACTTCTTGCTGCTCTTTTCTGCGACCTTCCTTACGGCGTCGACTGCGACGTTCGCCATCAGTTCCTTGGACCCGGCCACGGACTTCGACATCATGGCGGTCTGGGCGATCTTGATGAGCGTGGCGCGGTCGTCGTACTTGAGCTCGATCGCGCAGGCGTCCAGGACCTCCATGGCCTTTGAGGCTGCGAGCCTGTATCCGTGAGTGATGACCGTCGGGTGGACGTTGGCGTCGATCAGGTCGACAGCCTTCTTCAACAGCTCTCCGGCGAGAATTACTGCGGTCGTCGTTCCGTCCCCGCATTCCTCATCCTGGGTCTTTGCGACCTCGACCAGCATCTTAGCGGCCGGGTGATCGACGTCGATCTCCTTCAAGATGGTTACTCCGTCGTTGGTGATCACTACGTCGCCCAATGTGTCGACGAGCATCTTGTCCATACCACGGGGACCAAGGGTGCTCCGGACCGCGTCAGCGATGGCCCTGGCGGCCATGATGTTGTTGTACTGGGCGTCCTTACCCTTGTCACGCTTTGTACCCTCCTTAAGGATGAGTATCGGTGTGTTTCCCATTGACATTTTACATACCTCCCTGTTCTGAAATTCAACGCCTAGCTATGCTAGTACGGCCCTTGGAATGTTTGTTCTTCTATATAACACTAACGCCGATAATTGAACGGCCATACCGTTCCTGCCAGGGCCTAATATTGTCAAGAACCTCAAGGCTCCCGTTCAAACCTGGATACCTAAATAGATGTTAGGAGTTGCAGCCTGAGCTCGAAGACCGCTCCTTGGGGCTGGTTGTCCTTGACGATGACGGAACCGCCATACCTTTCCATGGTCTTCTTCACGATATATAATCCGAAGCCGGTGTTGCCGGTCTCCCCGAACTTGAAGCCCTCATCGAATACCCTGGCCTTGATATCGTCGGGGACGCCCTTCCCATGGTCGGCCACCCTTACTAGGCATTGGCCTTCATCGTTCCTTATGTCGATGTCCACGGTCTCGGTGTGGCCGTGCATGATGGCGTTGCCCACCAGGTTGTCGATGACGGAGGACAGGGTCTCGTCGGCCATCGCGATTCCTTCGCCGCTCACTCGGATGAGGACGTTCTGTCCGGCCCTGTTCGCAACCACTTTGTCGATCACGTCCCTTACTTTCACCGACCTCAGTTCGGTCGGAGCCCGCAACCGCTCCAGGTCCGATATGTCGTGGATCAGGTCCACGCTCTTGGTCAGTGAATGGGTGGCGGCCTCGAGGAAGCGGCCTTCCCGCTTCTTCTCGTACAGTTGTATCGATCCCAGGGCGACGCTGAGGTCGTTCATTATGTCGTGGCGCATGATACGATTGAGGAGCAACAGCGATTCATTCAGGTCCTCCAGGCGGCGGTTCAGGGACATCCTCTCGGTGATGTCCACGCCGATGCTGATCATGACCAGCCGATCCCCGCTCTCGACAACGGTATTGTGCCACCAGATCGTTGGACTGGCCCCCTTCCCCGCCAATAATTTGATCCGCTCCACAGAACGTTGTCCCTTGGCCATGTCCGCCAGCCACGCTTTACCGCCCTCGGCGTCGACCTCCGGATCAAAGAGGGCGAAGTAGTTCTTCCCCAGGACCTCTTCCCGCCTTAGTCCGGTGGACTGCTCCGCCTTGTGATTGAATATCGTGACCGTTCCATCCATGTCCATGCCGATGATCAACGTCTCGGCGAAATCTATGATCGCGTCGCCGAAGTGCTTCTCCGACTCCAGCTGCTTGAAGGCGCTCATCTTGTCAGTGGTATCGACGAAGGAGACCAGAATTCTGCTTTGGTCCTTGCTGCGGCTCTGCAGTCTGCCCCACCTAAGCTCGACCGAGCGGTCCTCCCCGTCCATGGTCTTTATTATGCACTCCATCGACATCCCGGAATCGCCCACCAGCATCGACCCCACCCATTCCGAGAGGGCAGGCAGGGACTCTTCCGGGAACATCTTGTAATGTCTCCCATAGAACTCTTCCTTGTTCTTTGCGTGGAACAGGTCCAGGCATTCGCGGTTGACATCGATGAAACGCAGCTTGGCCATGAACCTCATCATTGTTCTGGGGTCCCTGGCTATGGCCTCCTGGATGCTGGTCCCCATCTCCCGTTCAATTTCCCTCGCCAGAGCGATGGCGTCAAAGGCATCGATCTCCCACATGGCCACATGTGCGTTCTCGAACAGGCTCTTGTACTGCCAGAGACTCTCACCCAGAGCCTTATCTGCCTCCACCAGGGGAGTGACGTCCCGGGCGATGCATTGCACTTGGGCCTTATCGCCTTCCGTCATGACGAGCCGGCCGGTCACCTTGAGAAGATGGACCTCCCCGTCCTTGGCCAACACTTCGATGGAATGGGGCTGCTCTGTCCTTGCCCCGGAGAACGTGGCGTCGAGCAGCTTTGAGGTCTCTTCCCTGTGACTTGCTACGACGAAGGAGGATATGTTCGCCCCGATGATCTCCTCTTCCCTGTAGCCGAGGCCGCGGACGGCCCGGTTGACTGAGATCATTGACCCTGACCGGTTCACACTGAACACCAGGTCGGTGGTTGTCTCCATCAAAGCGCTCTGCTCCTTTCGGAGGTGGTCTAATTCCAGCTTCGTTCGCTCGTTGCTATCGACCTTCCTGATCGTGAGCAGGGCTCTCTTGCTCTCGTTTTCGACGAATGGCCTCATCTCGACCAAGAAAGGTCCGACCATCTCCTTGCCCGGGGCCTCAAGAGACCCCTCCCCTCGGGAAAGCAGGGCCTCGAGACCGCTGATCTCACCGATCGGTGAGGATGTGATGATGTCAGCTGCCAGTCCTATGAACTTCATCTGGTCGGTGGAAATTCCCATCAGCTTGCGGGCTTGAAGGTTGGCGTCGATGATCCGTATTCCTGTGGGGTCTAAGACCAAAACTGCATCACTTAACGCATCCAGCAATCCCCTGTGACCGAGTTCGGGGCCAGCTTGATCAGTAAACATTTTTCCGTCCATGGTTGAACATTTCGATCCTTTTTCAAGGCCAATTGGGTAATGTCTTATTTATCTCATACGGATGACAATATCCTCTAATGTCCTAGAACAGTTACATTGTTGCATCTTTGGGGTATGGGAAGCCCGGTCGATAATCATTTAAGCAAAATCCCGTGTTCGGAAAGGAGAGGAGAATAATGGGCGAACTCGAAAAGACCATTGCGGTCGTCTTCAAGAGAGGCGGCAAGAACGTTATGTCAGAGATGGAGTTCGTCAATAATGTGATCTTCAATTTCCGATACACCGATGCGAAAGGCGGTTTCAAACTGGATGCACGAAAGGCCCAGCAGGTAATGGACGCTGGTTTGGCCAAGGGTTTTCTAAGGAAAGAAGAGGGTATGGTGAAGCCGACATTCGATTATCGCGAATTCGAGGTCCCGATGAACTACAAACCGACCGAGGCGATATTGTCGGAATTGATCAGTGACGTCGCCCCCACGCCAAGGGCATCATCGACCGATGAGCCGACCGCGGTCCATTCGACCCCGGCATCGGTGGTCCAACAAACGAAGGACCAAAGTGCATCGTCAGCACCGGCCGCGCCGAAACCAGCGGCCTCGGTCCCCTCTGTTCCGCAATCCTTGTTCGCTCGCCTGGTGGATGACATTTCGAAGGCTTCCGGCCTGAAGCGGAACGATGTTGTGGCCCGGATAAACAAGGTCCAGGAAAAATTGGGCACGGAATCGTTGGTGGCGGCTCTCGCAGTGGCGAGGGACAACGGCATCGACATCGGCAAATATCTCAAAGAAGCGAAGGAAGAGATAGTCAAATCCTGATATCCCTTGTTCTTTTACGAATTACAACAAGGCGTCTGGCCTATGCGTTTTAATTGTTTCGTGTATACCCCCGTTACGAAAAAGCATAAATAATTCGAGTGCTATGTCATGGCATAGCACGGAGTAAGTGCAAAGAGAAAGGAGGTAGACAAATGGCCGGAGCGAACCTAGCCCTGAATGAAAAGCTGTCGATGCCCTCGCACATGAGCGCACTCGTAACCCCACAAGATGCCGCGATACACACGGGTTCCTCCGAGTATTATTCCCTCCAGAGGTCCATATTCGATGTTGCTTTCCCGTTCGTCACGCCGCAGTGCAAGATCGTCGACCTCTCCTGTTCTAACGGGGATTGGTTGGCCCCATTCGTGGAAAGATTCGAAGATCTCTGCCATTTCATTGCCATCGGTGAGGACGAGAAGATGGCGTACGCATGCATGGACCGGTTCAGAATGCGCGTCCGCCTGGGATTCTTTGAGATTTGCCAGATCGACCTAGCTGAAAGGTTTCCCGAGACCTGCTCCCGAGTCACGATTTCGGTCATGGGAATCGGTAGATTAAGCCCGGAAAGACAGGCCGAGGTCCTACAGAAAACACACCGCTTCCTGGAGCGTGGAGGAGCATTCATAATCGCAGAAAGGGTCTCCAGCTCTTTGGACATGGAGCATTGGGAGAGATCGCTTCGAGCAGCTGGGTTCGGACTTGTCCGCAAGCTCTGGAGCAAGGGCGGAGTTGTTGCCTGGATAGCTTTGAAATGAAATATCGGCAGAACCTCGGCACCTTCACCTGCGCCAACCAAATAGGCGCACCCAACTCATTCACCTTGATTCGATGTGACAATGCTCAGCATGATCAGGAGAGCTGATTCGTATAGGTGAACCCCTACCCATTTTTGATCGCCCTGATCAATATCGAAACATCGGGAAACGACGGTCGGTCCAAAGATGGTTTATGATGGCTGTTAGGTCGCACCACCGGTCTGTGATTCATCATTTTGAATACCTAACACATAGCAGACGATATCGCGAAACTTTTGTCGCATTAATGCAATAAATACTGTATTATTTGACAAAAGCCAATCATTAAATCAGATGTCGATAAGTAATTCTATAACCTGATGGAAAATCCATGAGGGAGTACATGGAGGATTTCTTATGAGATTACAATTAAGGTTCTCAAATCGAAGCCTGGGAATTGCCCTTGCAGTGATGATGATATTGTCCTGCTTGGTCATCCTCCCAGATGGAGCTCGCGCATCGACCTCTGCCAATATTTCCGTATTGGCATCGTCCACCGTTCCGACGGCGCCAATCAACCTGACCGCCGACGCCGGGAATGGGTTCGTCTGGTTATGGTGGGAACATCCTGCAAATCAAGGCAGCGATCTGATAAAAAACTATACCATCTATCGAAACGCGACCTCGAGTACGACAAATTTCGTTCTTCTGGATACCGTTCTGATCGGTGTCAATTTCTATAATGATACAAATGTTTCTAACGGTGTAACATACAAATACAAGATATCGGCCAACAGCGATGCTGGTGCGGGTGCCTATTCCGATGTGGCAACCGTGACCCCAGTAGCTAGTGCCACAGCACCAGGGGCGGTACAGAACCTGGTAGCAGTGAACCATGTTTACTCGGTCCAGTTGAATTGGACCAGCCCCGCCAGCGCCGGTAGCACTCCCATCCGTCACATTTACGTCTACGGACAAGATTTCTTCGGTTTCACCCAGATCGCGGATCTTTCTCCGACGGCCATTGGATACGTTGACACCACGGTCCTTCCTGGCAACACCTATCATTATGTTGTACGGGCGATAAGCAGCACCTGGGGCAGCGCGCAGGCCTCAACCTCAGTAGCAGTAGGAGGGACTGGACCCATACCGGGGAGCCCGGAGAATCTGACGGCGGCCAGCGGGTACACCTCAATAGTCCTCTCCTGGGACAACCCGGCCAATCCATCAGCAAGTGGCATCAGCAATTATACGATCTACAGGTCGGATTCGCTGAGCGGACCGTTTACCTACATAGGCAACAGGACCACCTCTTCATTTTTCGGATATTTCACCTATTATTCTGATATCCTCGTCGTGTTCGGCCACAAATATTATTATGAGGTAAGATCCAATAATGCGAATGGATCGAGCGCCCCTTCCAACATCGCAAATGCGACCTTGACCACATTCCCTTTGACCCTGAGCGCATATCCAGGCAATGGCCAGGTCCTTTTAACTTGGATTCCGCTCTTCAATGCCACAGCCTATGACATATACAGGTCGACGGTAGAAGGCGTTACGGGAACTATCTCGAACAGTTCCTATTCGACGTCTCGGTATTATTGGTATGACAACTCGACAACGAACGGGAACATATACTACTATACCTTGAGGGCGAATCTTAACAACGTCTCGTATCAGTTCTCCAACCAGGCGAACACCACACCTTATGCTGGTACCCCGCCGGTAGCTCCGACCAACCTGATAGCCACGCCCGATTCCTCTGGTGTGAACCTCTATGCGAATATCGCGACCCATACGGACATCTACATCGGATATTCGATCTATCGTGGGAACAGTCCAGGAACAGAGAGCACCACACCTATAGTGAACCAGACCACAGTTCCTTACTATTCTTACTTGGCCCTATATCATACTCTGAACGTTCCAGATGATAGCGCATTGACCGATGTCAATTACACCTATTATGTGACGGTCTGGAATTTGTTCGGGCAGAGCCCGCATTCTAATGAGGCGACGTCCTTCAGGAGTCCAACTGGAGACGCCCCAGACCCGATAACCAACCTTGCTGCCGTAGGAGGAAGCGGCCAGGTCACATTGACATGGAACAAACCGACATATCAAGGAACGGCCAACCTGTTGTATTACTCGATTTTAAGGTACAACGGAACTGCTTGGAACTATATCTCCAGCCTAGCCGCGGGATTGGGTCAACAGACCTATGTCGACAATTTGCTCAATCCAGGCACAGACTATCAATACCGTGTCGAGGTCTCAAACAACTACGGGAATGCGATAGCATTATCGAACGTGGCACAAGCCACAACGACGGTGTCCAATGTCATCCCGAGCGCTCCGCTTAATCTGGTAGCTTCATCCGGCGCAGGGTATATCCAGTTGTCATGGGGCGCCCCGACCACGGCCGGTCCAGGGATCACTAACTATAAGATCTTCAGAGGAACGACCGCCGCTGGCGAAGGGACCACTGTATTCCAGACTGTTTCGGGATCGACGCTTGCATACAATGACACGACCGTGACCGCGGGACAGATCTACTACTATGAAGTGGCGGCGGTCAACTCCATAGGAACTGGACCGGATTCGAACGAAGTGAACGGTATGGCTCCAGTAGCCTCTGCACCCAGTGCGCCGCTTGGCCTTACCGCTTTCGCAAGCGCAGGCCAGATCCAATTGAACTGGAGCGCCCCATCGAGCGTTGGCACCGGCATAACTGAGTACCGGATCTTTAGAGGTACGACATCAGGAGGAGAAGGCACGACGCCCATCGCCACTGTGTCAGGAACGATCCTGACGTTCACTGATGTGAATGTTGTGACCGGAACTCCATACGAATATACTGTCACAGCGGTGAACGCAGCCGGTATGGGACTTGCCTCGAACGAAGCGAGTGCCACGGCGGTGACGGTGTCTGGAGTGCCAACTCCGCCCACTGGGCTCACGGCACTAGCAGGCAGTAACTATGTACTGCTGAATTGGACAACGCCAACAACGGTGGGAGGCGGCATCACCGCCTATAAGGTCTACCGGGGCACCTCAGCCTCTGGCGAAACAGCGACGGCAATAGCAAACCTATCCGGAACAACACTGACCTACAATGATAGCTCGGTCACCGCAGGAGTGCCGTACTATTATCTGGTCAAGGCAGTGAACGCAAATGGGATAAGCGATCCTTCGAACGAAGCGACGACGACCGTGGTCAATCCATTGGTCCCGTCTGCACCCAAGAACGTGGTCGCCACCCCGGGAGCTGGTAAGATAGTGCTGACATGGGATATCCCGGATTCCAACGGCGCAACGGCGCTCACTGGATATCAGATATTCCGTTCGGTGAACGGATCCCAGTTGACCTTGATTGGTAACACCACGGCGAGCGTTAGGACCTTCACTGATACGAATGTGGATACCTCCCACACCTATGGCTATGTGATCGCTGCAAATAACGCGAACGGGAGCAGCAGCACATCGACCCAGGTCAGCGCCACCCCCAATGCGGCAGCGGCGTCCTCTACTGACAACACCATGCTCTATGCAGGAATCGGGATAATCGCGATCATCATCGTGGTTATCCTGGCAGCCTGGCTGATGTTGAGAGGTAGGAAGCCGGTTGCCAGTGCACCGATTGGTCTTAACGCGTTCGCGGCAGTAGGCAATATCCAATTGAGGTGGAGCGCCCCATCGAAAGTTGGCGGAGGCATAACCGAGTACCGCGTCTTTAGAGGCACAAAGGAGGGCGTTGAAGATAGTACGCCGATCACTACAGTGTCGGGAACCACATTAATTTGGAATGATTCGGCTATCGTGGCTGGTACCTCCTATTACTATGTGGTTAGGGCTGTGAACTCGGCCGGTGTCGGGGCTGCCTCGAACGAGGTGAGTGTAACAGCGATAAATGGATAAAGCTCTGGCCAAACCTCTTTAAACCCTTTAATCATATTTTTCTTTCCAATGTTCTGAATCATAATTAAACCTAGAAAAAAAGACTGGCCGAGCCAAGATGCAGGCCTTGGTCAGCCCAGCCATGGGGAAGGATCACTCTTTCTTTATGAAGTCCGAGAGAGACATTCCGCCCTTGGCCACTGCGACCTTTTCCGGTTTGATTACCGCAACCCTCTCGGTGATCTTGATGCCCAGCGCTTTCTCCACTTTGTGGATCAGGGCGTCGTCGGGACGCATGTCGCCGCGTTCCAGCTTGTTGATGATGCTCAGCCTCTCCCCCATCTTGGTGGCAAGCTCCTCCTGCTTCCAGCCCAGGGCCTCCCGGGTGTCCTTTATCTTTTTGGGGTAGTCGACCATCAGTTCTATGGTCTCTTCCTGCTGTTCATAAACGTCCTTGGTCTTCATGCGCCTTTCCCGGTTTTGCAGGCGGTTCTCGATGACCAGTTTGTTGGCCGGTTCTTTCCCTCCGGCCTTGGCCTGGTTCCCGAACTTGGAGCAATCTTTACAGACCTTGAGTACGGTACTCTCTATCTGGACGGTGAACAGTCTGTCCGTTTCTTTGCCGCAGAGTTCGCAGAGCATGTCAATCAGAGCACAAATGACCTTCCTCGATTTAATGTTCTCCTTTTCCCGCACCGCCGGGGGAATTGGGGCGGTCCAACCCTAAAAATAGTCACTGGCCGATGCTGGACCTCCTTCGTTAAGGCATGGGAATCGGCACGAAACTGTCATATATATAGCGCTTTTATATGAGAGAACGAGGTGCCAAGATTGAGTGATGAACAGCTCGACGACTATATCTCCAAAGAAACCAAGGATAAGATGGAGATGGTAGAACGCCAGAACTCCGAACTTCTAGAGGAGGTAAGGAGGGTTGAAGGCGAAAAGAGATACGTGGAGAGCGAGCTATTCCGGCTGCAGAAAGAGCTGAAGCGCATGCGCTCCGAACTGGAGCGGCTTAAGTCCCCCCCGTTGATCATAGGTAACATAAAGGATGTCCTTGCTGACGGCAGGGTCATTGTAAAGAGCTCCACCGGTCCCGATTTCATAGTAACGACCTCTGAGTACGTACCAACCGACGAGATCACCGTGGGCGCCAGGGTGGCCTTGAACAAGCAGACACTGGCGGTCATGTCTGTCCTGCCTTCCTCTCTAGACCCCATCGTCATCGGTGCAGAGATCATCGAGAAGCCGACCATATCATATGATGATGTGGGTGGCCTCGAGGAGCAGATCATCGAGGTCAGGGAGGCTGTGGAAGACCCGCTGCTGAGGCCAGAACTGTATAAGAGAGTAGGCATCGAGCCGCCAAAAGGTGTGCTCCTGGTCGGTCCTCCGGGAACCGGAAAGACCCTGCTCGCCAAGGCCGTCGCGCACCAGACCAATGCCACTTTCATACGCATGGTCGGGTCTGAGCTGGTCCAGAAGTACATCGGAGAAGGCGCACGCTTGGTCCGTGAGCTGTTCGAGCTGGCCAAGGATAAGGCACCTTCCATCGTGTTCATCGATGAGCTTGACTCGATCGGCGCGAAGCGCCTTGACGTCGCCACTTCCGGCGACCGCGAGGTCCAGCGCACCCTGATGCAGCTCCTGGCCGAGCTGGACGGGTTCAACCCGCTCGCTGATGTGAAGATCATCGGCGCCACAAACCGCCCGGACATCCTGGACGAGGCACTGCTGAGGCCGGGCCGCTTCGACCGTATCATCGAGATACCGATCCCGAATTACGAAGGCAGGCTGGCCATCTTCAAGATCCAGATGAAGAAGATGAACGTCGACGAATCCGTGTTTGCGGTCGAGCTAGCGGCCAAGGCGGAGTTCGCCACCGGTGCTGACATCCGCGCCATATGCACGGAAGCGGGCATGTTCGCCATCAGGGACAACCGCGACTACGTCACGGGAGGCGACTTCGAAAGGGCAATAGCCAAGGTCCTGGAGACCGACGAGATCAAGGGATCAGAGACAGGCGCGATGTTCGCATAAACCCTATAAAAACCCTTTACTTCTTCTTCTTTTCTTCTGGATAATCGTCCTCGTCCACGTCCTGTTCCAGAACCAACGGACCCACATAATCGCATTTCTTGCAGTGGTAGACAATGCCAGTGATCATGGCGTTCTCGTAGTACAGATCGGAGGAGCCGCACTCAGGGCAGGTCAGGACCGTCTTGGTCATGAAATAGGATAGGGGGCGCCGCTGTCTTAAAGGCAACTATCGGCAATAGTAACAGTTCTTATCAATTCGATGTGGACGGGATTCATCATTTTGAAAACATGATCATGCCTCCATCTCATTGTCGCTCTCACAGGGATGGGAGGAATCCTCAGGACGCTGAAAGGCCTGAGCAAGTACTACCCAGACCAGGCAGAACTTCTCAAAGGGTTTGAGAAGGATCGGAATAGGCTCGAGGACGGTCTCAAGACCATTGATTCATGGATCAGGGACATCGACGAGTTATCTAAAGGTCTGGGAACCTGAACAACATTTGACTAGTCGCTTCTGAGGTCCTCTCCGCCCTGGTAAGATTGCTGGATGGCGTTATAGATGTCCTCCATCCCTTCCTGCTGCTCGGCGGAGACCGGTGTTATGGTGCGGTACATGCCGATGCTCTCCATTGCCTTGAACAATTCCAAAGAGAGCGGCACACGGGAATGGGCCTCATCGTCCATCAGCACCGCGTTCAACGACTCCGGGTCCCTCGACCATTCCAAGATCCGTTCGAGGTCCTCCTCTTTCAGCATATCGGATTTTGCCAGCACGTTAAGGAACGGTATGGCGAACCGAAAATGCGTGGTGGCGCAGAGCATAAGCGATGAGACGAAACCCGAGGGGGTCTTGACCAATAGGGGATCGGAAAGGAACACCAGGAACGAATCGTCTTGCCCCAATTGGTCGATGATCACCTGGCTGCTCTGCCTGAATGCGAAAAGTTCGATCTGCCCGGGTGTGTCGATCAGAACGTAGGGCGTCTTGAACCCCTCCACGGCAATGACCAGTTCCTTTACGTGCAGCGCCATCAGGTCTGCGCAAACGATCTGGGCACCATTCGGTCCCAAACCATAGTCCTCCATGACCTCGCTCACCTTGACCCAGTCTCGGATGTCAATGTCCGGTTCATAGGGGATGAACTCGGCACCCGGATCGAGGTTGATGGTGATGCAGTCGAGACCTTCCAGGGTCATCCACTGCTGGAATGCGTAGACCAGGGAGCTCTTGCCGCTCCCGGCGGTGCCGACAAAGTAAATGTTGACCATGTGACCGACCAATCTTACTAATCCATCTTAAGAGTTTGCAGATGACGTACTAAGGTCGCTGGTCCGTCCCACCCACCGAAAGGTTATATTGGGTAAGGTCCGAAATCTCGGGTGATTTGAATGACGTCCACTGAAATGGAGGGCAAGGTTGTGCTCATAACCGGTGCAACTTCGGGCATAGGCCGGGAGACGGCGTATGGTTTGGCGAGCATGGGTGCGAGTGTGGTCATCTTTGCCCGCAATGGCGAGAAGGCTGCGTTGGTGATGGATGAGATCAAGGAGAGGGCCAGAAATGAAGATATGAATTTCATCAACTGCGACCTGGCCTCACTGGATAGCGTAAGAAAGGCGGTGGGGGACTTCAAATCGAGATATCAACGGCTCGATGTCCTGATCGACAACGCCGGGTTGATATCCGGCAAAAGGAAGGTCACCGTGGATGGGTTCGAGTATACCTTCCAAGTGAACCACCTTTCTCATTTCCTGCTGACCAATATGCTTTTGGACGTTCTGAAGAAAAGCGCCCCATCCAGGGTCGTCATAGTCGGCTCATCGGCCCATGTCGGAGCCCACCTGGATTTCAACAACCTGATGCTGGAAAAGGACTACTCGGCGTTCAAGGCCTATGGACGATCGAAACTGGCGAACCTCCTTTTCTGCTTCGAGCTGGCCCGGAGGCTGGAGGGAACAGAAGTGACGGCTAATTGTCTGCATCCGGGAGTGGTCAGGACCCATTTCGGCCATGACCTGAGCGGGGTGGCAAAGGTCTTCTTCCCTATCCTGTCCCCATTCATGATATCAGCGAGGAAAGGCGCGTCCACATTGGTCTACCTGGCATCATCCCCGGAGGTGGTTAAAATATCTGGGAAATACTTTTCGAAGAAGATTGTCAGATCCTCGTCGGAAGAGTCGATGGACCTGGAGATCGCCAAGAGGCTTTGGGAGGTAAGCGCGACGCTTACCGGATTAGACAAGTAGGCCTAGAGTGAGGAGCCCTCCTTGGAGTCGGTACCACACAAGCGATGGATCGGGCCTTGTTTGAAGCAGCCAATAAACCTTTCAAGTAGCCGATGGCACGTTGATCTAACAGGCGTGTTCGATCCTCTGCCAAATTCACGCACAATGAAGCGGCGATTGCGACCGTGATCGGGCATCACGCAGATCCAACTGGAAACCCTCTTCGATTGTCGATGTGGAACTGGACTTAACCTTCGACATGATCGATTCTAGCGGACAATTCGATCTGCAACCCACTCCTGGCGATGACCTCGAGACATCCCTATGACCGAGGCCGCCCCCAGATGGCATTGATCTAGGAACAAATCATATGCCGAAAGCAGATGGACCGGGGGAGGCCCGGTCGATTTGATAATTCTGTGTGTGGTTCTATCGGTGCTCGCGGTTGCGGCCTTAGTTATCCGGAAAAGGAGGAAAGGCCTGATAGTCTAGAGGAGAACGACCTCAAGAAATCGATAGATAATCATCTACGTGACCCCAGGATCAGTCATAGCCATCAATGATTCGTTATTCTATCCGTCTTGACCTTGTTTGATTCGATGAACGGATGGTGGGGCAGAAACCCGAAATAAAATTCAGTATATGATCAGTGTTTTGAAAATAGGCATACCCATCGGTTACTTAAGATAGCAGATGCAATTGTAAAGGTGAAGGAGTATCGAATAATGACAATATCAATGAATTGGGGAGCTCTTGGGCTAGGCTCAGTTGTGGCGTTCATAGTAGGTTGGTTTCATATCCAAGGTTGATCATCTTGATGCCTCTTCGACCTCACTGCTCTGAATTGATAAAAGCGGAGGATTCCACCTTCGACTGATCGCTGGAAGGAGCTTATGACTAACAAAATTGGTTTAACACCAAGGATGTCGATTTTGCAGTCATTATATGCGATTCTTAGGGCAATCCTCCGAAAGTACAAACTATCAGAAGAGCATTTACCTATGAGGGAAGTGAAGATTAGCGCAGTAGCTTTTCCTCAATCCGTTAAATTACGGGTGGGATTAATCCAGAAGGACATGAGAATATGGATTTCATACAGCTTGTCCTATGGAGAAAAGTCAACAGATTGGGTGAGGAGATGGATATAAAAATAAAAGGCGTTCTGGTTAGGATTAGCAAAAAATTGGATGAGATCGATGATTCGATAGATCTCAGTCTCAAATCCAAGGAAGGTGATATTAAGAGGGCTTTGGAAAAACTGGTGAATTCATTGGATAGGCTGATCTATGATGAGAATTATTTCGGTAAACCATACCCTGAAGTCCAGGTTCTGCATGAACTGAAGACTTTGTTAAAGGAAGCCGATGGGCCAGCCTTGGAACCGAACATCAAGAAAACAAAAGAGACAATCTATAGTTTGTTGGTCAAAGAAAAACGCGCCCAGAGAAGCTGGAAATAAGAAACGCGATCTTAGACCGATAGCCATAATGACCGAATTGGTAACTCATTGAATTGAAAATCCCCTCCTAGACCGAAGTCGAGGAAACTGATCTGTCCTTGGGAACGGCTGTCGGCAGAGGACGGGATCTGCGAGGAGTTCTGCAAGCTTATGATCAGTTCATAGAGGCATTATATCTAGAGGACACTGCCCCCAACGACCCGAACCAGGGAGCAAACGATAAATGAAAAACGCTCATCATTCGGTCAAGTTGTGGATGGTTTGATAAGGATTGACACCCGGCCGTATGATTCGCCATTTCACGGGCATTTAACAATTCCTGACCTCTAAAGCATAGGAGATCGTAGAAAGGAATGGGGACGACAACTTACCTGCCCCTCCCGCCGGATGTGATCTGAAAGGATGGCGATCCCCCTGTGAGAGGGGGACTAAACGGGTGAGGCGAGGTCCAGTTCCAAGGGGCATTGTTTGAACTCGATCGTACAAAGGGTCGGAAGGTACGACCTGTCCTTCCGATTTCTCTCCCCCAGCCACCATGGCATCGATCCGAGACTGTATGTCATCGTCCCCTTTTCGCCAAGGTAACTGAACTGGTTCAGGGTCACATTATTCACTCACAGGGTTGCCGCGGTAAACGTGGACGACTCCTCGGAATGGTCCTTCGACCGCCGCCCTATACATTTGAACGCATTTCCTGTATGCCGCCCGGATTATTCTTGTTGCCTTCAAATCCTTCTCAGGTGAACAGATACGCTCCTGCGGCGATGTCTGACACCGATATGACCGCTTGATCTCCGGTCACCCGATTGGCAAGATATACTGGATGGCAACCGGATCCGGAGCAACCTACTTCGGTTATCTGGTCAATCGGGAATGCCATGTTGCAGCAGTTCTCCACCATGTTTGTTCCTTCCTGTCTGTAACCTTGGTGAGAGGGATAGCAATATGGGCATTCATCGAACGCGGTATGCACTGTCCCGTTGGCGCCCTCAACGGCAAAGAACCTGACCAGCGCCCCGTTGACATTGTATTGATACCAGGTGGCATTCTTGCTTATGAAGCTTAACGGTATAGCGATGGTGGTTACGTTGATGTTCGTTGCATCGGATGCAGACGACTGAATCCCTTTAACCTCTGACTTATTGTAAGATAGTAATGCCATGCTGGCGATTATGATGATGACGACGATCGTGATTACTAAGACTATGTTTCGTTTTCTTGACCGCTTGCTATCATCTTTGCTCGAAGAGCCGTCTAGCAGGTCGGTTACTTGGTTTTCCAATTCATTTACCGTTTTAATTCACCTCTGCGTTGATCGTTGGTCACCTTGAGCAATTAAGGAACTCTAGTCCGGAGAATCCTTTTTCGCAACTTACATTATTTTCCATTTTATTCACTCTCCAGAAAGGTGAATGGGTTTAGGGCCCGCCAGAAGACACGGAACCCTCAACCTAGCTTAGGCGAACAAATACGCTCCCGCAGCGAGGTCCGACTCCGCTATCACCACCTGGTCACCAATTATCTTGTTGGCAAGAAACACTGGGTGGCAACCCATTCCGGAGCAACCGGTAGCTGTGATCTGATCGATGGCGAAGGGCATGTTGCAGCAGTTCTCCACCATAAATGTTCCGTTCTGTCTGTAGCCTAGATGTGAGGAATAGCACATCCAACACTCGTCGAACGCGGTGTGGATCGTCCCGTTGGTGTCTTTCACGGCAAAGAAACGCACCGTGGAACCGCTGATCTCGTACTGATACCAGGTTGCGTTCTCGCTGACCGATGAAAGCGGGATGGCCACATGGGTCAAGTTAACAGAGTGCACTTGTGCCGATTCGTCCGTTCTAAGGAAGATGAATCTCTGCTGGGCAAGATCGGACTTTGCAATGATCAGATTGTCACCCACGATAGTGCTACGCAGGAATATTGGATGGCAATCATTAATTGAACAGCCCGCCTCGGTGATATTCTCGATCGCGAAAGGCATGTTGCAGCAGTTCTCCACCATCACAGTGCCGTCCTGTCTGAAACCTAGATGGGAGGAATAGCAGTACGGACACTCGTCGAACGCTGTGTGGATCGTCCCAGTCACATCCTTCACGGCGAAGAACCTGACCAGTGCTCCGCTGACATTGTATTGATACCAGGTGGCATTATTGCTTATGGATGACAGCGGAATAGCCACGTAGGTCATATTTACGGACTTTACATTGGAGGTCTCATCGGTTTTCAAGAATACAAATCTCTGTTTTGCGAGATCGGACTTCTCGAAAGTAAGATTGTCACCGACCACCTTGCTCGGCAGGAAAATGGGGCAGCATCCCTTTCCAGAACACCCTTGCTCGGTTATCTGGTCAATCGGGAATGACATGTTGCAGCAATTCTCTATCATCTCAGTTCCATTTTGTCGGAAACCGAGGTGGGATGAATAACACATGGCGCATTCGTCGAACGCGGTGTGGATCGTTCCGTTGGAGTCTTTGACAGCAAAGAAGCGAACCATCGATCCGCTTATGTTATAATCAAACCACGTCGCTGTTTGGCTGATCGAACTTAATGGTATCGCAATGCTGGTAATGTTGACGTTTGTTACGCTGGCTGTAGCTGATTGGGTCCCTTTTACCTCTGGCTTGTTGGAGACGATGGCAACACTCGCGATTATGATAATGGCAACGGCCACGATCGCAAATGCTATGTAACGCTTTCCAACCCTCTTCCTAGGCTTGCTGAAGGTAGTGTTTTCAGTCTGAGCATCCCCGTTCTTTTCATTTTCGCTTACCATTGTACTTGTCTCCGCTTTTATTGATTCGTCATTCTATTATTCAGTCACCCGGCAAGGAGCCGGCAACCCAATTCTTCTGCGAGATTGATGGCTCCCCTGTATCCAGAGTATCCTCTAGAGAGTACGACCTGATCGAATATCGGAAATGAGAAGGGTATCAATCTCGAACCTATCCTGGCAGCCAGTATCCTGTCGGATGAACTGCCAAAGACTATGTCCGTTTTGTTGTCTGCGATCAAATTCGATATGTGACCTGTATCGCCATCGAAAACGACCTTCGGTGACAGACCAGAGATGAGATTTTCAAATTCATTTTTGATATCTATCCTCAGGTCATCTCGTGGATCGTCCACCAGGATGATGGTGTTAGGAATGAGGCCCAGATCTTTCGTGAGGAACTTTGCAGCCCCAATCGTGTTTGTAGTGTCACCGATGATGCTGAAGTCCTTGCTTATGAGTGTAAATGCGTACAGCTCGCTATATTTTACTAGATATTCCCAGAACTTATCCTCTTCTTCCTTGACGACCATCTCAACCTTTGATTCATCTAATCCGAGACGGCTGGCAATGGCCCTTAAGAAGTTGCTAGTGTCGGTACCTACCGGTAATGGATATTTTAAGTAAGGGACGCCGAACTTCTTTTCAAAATGGTCCGCCACGGCCACCCCGGTATTTCCTGACAGGACGATGTTCAGTTCCGCTTTAGCAGCATCCTCGATCTGCTTGACCGTATCCTTATAACCGGACAAATTCACTTTTACGCCTATCCTTCCAAGCAAGCGCACTATCTCCTCGATGTCACCCTGCCAGAATGGGTTCTGGCCGGCAACGATGCCGAACAGATTGACCAGTTTCTTCGTCTTTTTGCTGGATTGCTTGGTCACCTGGTCAATGAGCGCTTTGTAGGCGATATCATATCCTTTGTATGTGTTGCCAACGAACCCGGCCGTCTCCGCGAATATGACGTGCTTCCCTTTGCCGGAAAACTCACCGGTGATCGCCTTCACATTGTCCCCGATAAGCCCTGATGTGCATCCGGTGACAATGAAATACAGATCGGCGTCGATGATATCGAGCGTGTTCCTGATCTCCTCCCGAAGCCTGTCCTCCCCGCCGAAGACAACGTGCTTCTCAAGCATGTTGGAGGAGGGGGTTTGGAAACCTCCCGCATATCCAATATACTGGTAGCCACCGCTAGTGAATTGTCCAATGTTAAGGACGGTTCCACAGCCAGGCCCTGCGTGAATAATGGGCACAGCGCGGTCAATGGAAGCGATGAGGCTAAGGGCGCCGCCGAGCGCACATGTCGTTCGCGGTGACTCGATGCAGGTCATTGTCCATCACCTCCGATGTACTTGAATGGGTTTTCGGAGTACCACCCCTCCTTGTAGGGGTTCTTGACATGCTTTGAGAGGTTCGTCGGGAACGCCTTGTTCTTCAGTGCTTTCTCGATCTTGATTCCGAAACATGTCGCTCCTTCATAGCCGCAGTAGAACGTGTCGGGAAGCACCGCTGCAACGGGTATGCCAGCGCGCAAGGCCGAACTCGCATGTTCGATGCCCCCGACCAACAGGTCGGGTTTCTCCCTTCGGAAGAGGTTGACCCATTCGAAATGTTGAAAATTACCGATGTGAACTATGTAGTTCTTTTTGCATCTCTTGTTCAAGCTCTCGAACGCCTTCAGGCCATAATCATCGGAGTATTCGAACCCGGTCGTTACCACCGTCTCAATGCCCAGTTCTTGTAAGAGGCTTTGTAGACCGACCGATCTTGCCAGGTTGAATCCTATGTAGGCTCGCTTTCCCTTGAGTTCCTCCTTCAGCTCATCCAGCTTCGGTCTTGTCCTGGCCTCTTCCTCGGCGATGACCTTCTCGGTCAGATCGCGCATGCGCTTGAGCTCGTCGACGGTCTTTTGCGGCACGCGGCCTTCGACCACGAGCAGGCCGGGATGCGCGGTGCGCGGCCAGAACGAGCTCGGGAAATGCTCGGAATGCCAGGCCGGTGCGTCGATCGCCTCC
>JBEKDM010000030.1:0-19573 GCA_050014375.1 Methanomassiliicoccales archaeon
GGTCCTCGATCTGCTTGGTGGCTATCGGGTCGAGGGCCGAGCAGGGCTCATCCATCAGGATGACCTCAGGCTCCATTGCTATGGTCCGGGCTATGCACATCCTCTGCTGCTGCCCTCCCGAAAGGTTCATCGCCGATTCGTGCAGCCTCTCCTTCAGCTCCTCGTAGAGCGCGGCCTTCCTCAGGGACCTTTCCACTATCGCGTCGATCTTCTTACGGTCCCTCAGCCCTGCCATCCGGCAGCCGTAGGAGACGTTGTCGCTAATCGAGAAAGGGAACGGCGTGGGTCGCTGGAAGACCATGCCCACCCTCCTCCTCAGATCGATAACGTCCGCGCCCTTCTCGTAGATGTTCGAACCGTCGAAGGTCACCTCCCCAGCGACCTTACATCCTTTCACCAGATCGTTCATACGGTTGAAGCATTTGATCAGTGTCGATTTCCCGCAGCCTGAAGGACCTATTATGGCGGTGACGGCCTTTTCCGGTATGTTCATGGAGACATCGTCCAGTGCCAATTTGTCCCCGTACCAGAGCTTCAGCCCCTTCGCCGTTATCTTCGGCTCCATCTGCCGATCACCTTTCAAATCGATCTACTCGAAAATCCATACCTGCGGCCGGATTTAACCTCGACCGACATAAATCACCTTGAATAAGTACCGGTAAATACAGAAATTACCCAATCGATCCAAATCCAACTTCATCGAACGCGATACTTTCATGATAAATCCAAAGAACAACTGGCACGTCTCTCTCGGTTCTATTTTATTTATATAGAACGGGGTATCCAAATAACAAATGTTTATATATTGCATCAATCTTGAACTCAATCATCGGAGAAATGATTTTGGCAGGATACTCAGGAAAGTCAAAGTACAAAGGGCGAAGCACCGTGAACGATCACAACAAGCGCAGTTCCGAATTTACCCGGATCGCGATGTTGAACCAGAGAAAATTGCTGGCTTTCAAGTTTGACATGAGAGAAGCGATGAACTCCAAGGGGCTCGACCCAGCTTTGATGACCACATTCCTAGCCAGCGTTATTGCCAAAGGCTCCCGCCAGGGCATCCACGACGCCAAGGATTTCGTACGGCAGACAGAGAGCGAAGGGTACATCAGCAAGGATGTAGGCGACCATGTCTGCTACCTTTTGGACCGCTACACCAAGTACCAGTCCCAGATAGTCTAAGAACTTCCAGTTTTCTAGACAATCGAACCTGAGTGGCCAGTGTCATCTCTGGACTTAACGGGTATAGGGATAACCTACCCGGTCCAATCAGTTTTATAGTCAATTGCTCCAATTATTTCTGCATAGGCTTGTGCGAACATGATGACGGAATGTCCATATCCAAAAGGCAAGTGCAAGGTCAAATGGGTCACCACCGAATGGCTCCAGGACCACTTGGACGACAACAAGATGATGATCGTCGACATCCAGCCGAACATCCACGACTACATCCAGGAACATATACGGGGTGCGGTCTACATGGAGGAAGGCTGCCTGAGGACGTTCTTCAAGCGGCGGCCCGGGGTGTGGGCGCCGCCCGAGCAGATCGAGGCTGCGTTCGGGAGGTTGGGCATCAAGCCGGAAGTGCCGGTGGTGGTCTACACCGGCGAAGGCCAATACAAGCATTGGGGAGATGGACTGGAGCAGACCATGGCAGCGTATTCATTGGTCCGTTATGGCCACGACAACGTCATGATCCTCGACGGCGGCATCGAGAAGTGGCGCAACGAGAAACGTGAGGTCACCAAGGTGTATCCGGAGCGGAACGAGGCCGATTTCCTGGCCGAGGTCCGCCATGAGTACTTCATCGAGTATCAGGAGTTCAAGGAGATCAAGGACAACGATGACGTCATACTGCTGGACGCAAGGCCGGCTGCGACCTATGAGGGTTGGGGGCCGTGGGGAAAACCTGGCCACATCCCAGGAGCGATCAACTTCCCATGGCGCAAACTGATGGCGGACGACAACTCGAGGCAGCTCAAGCCCGACAATGAACTGCTCGACATGATCGAGAAGGCTGGCATCACCAAAGACAAGCTGGTCATCTGCTCCTGCGGCACCGGGCGGGAAGCGACAAACGAGTTCAACCTGTTCAAGTTCTACTTCCAGTATCCCCGGGTGAAGCTGCACGAGGGAGGGTTTCTCGATTGGGCTTCCTATCCGGAGAGCCCCACAGTGACGGGTAAAAGCCCCAGGTAGGCGCCTAGGCCGCCTGGAAACTCTTCCATTTCTTTACCAGTTCTGGGTCGGCCAGGGTCTCGAGCAGATACTTGGAGAACTGCTCACCTGTGGCTCCGTCTGCCCGGCCGGTCATCCTGATCCTCTTCTCGTACTGGCAGCAGACGTCCAGGGCCATCTCCAGTCTGACGGCCTTGTCTATGAACCCGATGTGGTTCAGAAGCATCGAGGCGCCTTTGATGATGCTCGACGGGTCGGCGTATTGGCCGCGGCCTTCCTCTACCATTCTCGGCGCAGAGCCGTGGATCGCCTCGAACATGGCGTACTGCTTGCCGATGTTGGCGCTGCCCGCCGTTCCCACGCCCCCCTGGATCTGGGCTGCCTCGTCCGTCAGGATATCGCCGTACAGGTTCGGCATGACCATGACGCGGAAGTCCTTCCTCCGATATGGGTCGATTAGCTTCGCCGTCATGATATCGATGAACCAGTCGTCCCAGGTTATGCCCGGATAGTCTTTGGCGATGCGTTCCATCGTGGCCAGGAACTTGCCGTCGGTCGCTTTGATGACGTTCGCCTTGGTGACCGCGGTCACTTTGTTGATACCGTTCTTCTTAGCATGCTCGAATGCCAGCTGGATTATTCGGTCGGTGCCCTGCTTGGTGGCGACGCAGAAATCGATGGCCAGTTCATCGTTGACGTTGATGCCCTTGCTCCCCAGGACGTAGCTTCCCTCGGTGTTCTCCCTGAAGAACATCCAGTCAACGCCCTGTTCCGGGACACGGACGGGACGCACGTTGGCGAAGAGGTCCAGCTCGCGGCGCATGGCCACGTTCGCGGACTCGATATTGGGCCACGGGTCGCCCTTCTTGGGAGTTGTGGTCGGCCCCTTCAGAACGACGTGGCAGGTCTTGATCTGTTCCAGAACGTCGTCCGGAATTGCCTTAAGCACCTTGGCCCGGTTCTCGATGGTCAGCCCCTCAATGGTGATGAGCTCGACCTTTCCGGAGGCGATCTCGTCCTTCAGCAATGTCTCCAAGACGGTGCGGGCATGGCCACAGATATATGGCCCGATGCCGTCGCCGCCGACGATACCGATGCGGATCGTGCCCAGCTTGGAATAGTCCGTCCATTCCTCGGACGCCTTCATTTTCTCTATACGTTCCAGCTGTTCGATCACAATCTTGGCGAAATGCTCCCTGGACCTTTCGATAAGCTTCGCATCGACCATTTCTATCCCGCCATTCAGTACGGGAGAGGTGATATTTTAGTGCAACTCATTTGTGCACCATGTCAGTATTAGCTTTTGCTTGGCAGACAGGACCGGTCGCCCTTTTGTTGAAATGCTTTGATATGACAAGAATGTAGAACCAGTATCGCCCATTTTCTATGTTGGATGAAAATATAAGGCGCAATGAGGACTTGCAATGGTATGTGGTATTGCAGCCTGTGTGACCTGAATCTAGGGGAAATATCCGCAGACATCAATAAGAACAATCAGCCGACCTGTCCTTATTGCCACGGGGCGGTTGAAGAAGAGAACAAGCATATGGACAGAGGTCCAAAAGTGAACATTGTCGAAAACGAAGAGATATCCAGGCAAATAGATGACAATGATGTGGTGTCTGGTACCCGATCGAATGACCACCCCCAAGAGTTCTCCCACGAAGTGGCTGAACCAATGGTCGACTGCCTGTTCGATATCATAGCCAGGTCGCTCGAGAGATCAGCATATAGCGAATACCGAGAAGATATCATCCAGATAATAAAGGCCGCATTCGAACCTAACGCGAAAATTGCCTACGGAAAGACAGCGAATATGATAACGGAAAAATACAAAGGTCTTGATGCAGAGCTCGACGACCTGGAAGAGTCGTTCGATGAGGACGGCGTTTCGATGACCAAAGCCCTCAGTGACGTTGCCTTGGCCATTAGCGACTTGAACGAGCGGCTAGGCAAGATCGAGAGAACAATATGCTCGATCGAAAAACAAGTCCGGCTATCAAACCCAAAGCTAAGTGAGAAAAAAGAGAAGCAGTGGCAGGAAATGTAACCGGCCACAGTCCTTTCTTGGAATCGCAGGGATAAACAAGTTCGTGACCCGAGCGTTGTCCTCGATCACTATTATCTGTCATTAAACAACATATGGTGAGTTTGAGCAAACCCCCAGAAGAATGTCATATACCAGGATTCTTGAATTTTGAACCCAGGAACGCAAAAAAGCAGTGAGGACCTTGTAACTCGGATCCAATATGGCTTTGAGATCCTTGTCATAACGAGGGCCCAAAAAATGACAACTAATATCAACTGCCTGCTCCGAATAACATCGCCATGAGATGGTCGCTCCGTATAGGAAGGATCCTGGGGATCCCGATCTACCTTCATTTCACCTTCCTGATCATTCTGCCGTTCTTTGCGCTGGTCTTTGGTTTCGCCTATTCCGAGTTATTCAGCTTCAAGATCGGGTTCGCCAACCTTGCGGTGGACGATGTAGGCAAGGTCTTGCTCGGGACCTTGGCAGCGGTGGTGTTCTTCGCTTCTATCCTGATCCATGAACTGTGCCATTCGTATGTGGCGTTGAGAAACGGTTACAAGATCTCCGGAATAACGCTGCTGATCTTCGGGGGCGTTTCCGAGATCGAGCAACAGCCCGGCGAAGCGAAGGGAGAGGCCTGGATGGCGTTCGTGGGGCCGGGGTCGAGCCTGGTCATCGGGGTGGTCGTCTCGGCTTTGTACTTCCTCACCAAGGACCTGAGCGGAGGCGTGGAACTGCAGGCCGCCGTCCTCATGTTCAGCCTGATCGGCTTCTATAACATCCTGCTTGGCCTGTTCAACTTGCTCCCGGCGTTCCCCATGGATGGGGGCAGGGTACTGCGGGCCTTGCTGGTCAAAAGGCTTGGCTTCCTGAAGGCCACCAGATATGCCGTTGATATCGGAAAGGCGTTCGCCGTGGGAATGGGAATATTCGGTCTTCTGACGCTCAACTTCATCCTGATCCTGATCGCATTGTTCCTCTTCACCGGTGCGGAGGGCGAGTACCAGCAGACCAAGGTTACATCGTTACTTACCGGGATCAAGGTCGGGGAGATCATGACCCGACAAGTGTCGACGGTGACGCCGGACGAGACAGCGCACGAGCTATTGGCCCGGATGATGCGGGAGAAGCATATGGGCTATCCAGTGATGGAAGGTGAGCAAGTTGTTGGTATGGTCACGTTCCAAGATGTGACGATGGTGCCTGACGAAAAGCGTGATGTGACCCGCGTGCGGGACATCATGAGCAAGAACGTGATCCACGTCCCTCCCTACATGGAGGCGGTGGACGCGTTAAAGGTGTTCAACGACCGTTCGATTGGTCGGCTCGTCGTGCTGGTCGATGGCAAGCTCATAGGGATCCTGTCCCGCACGGACATGGTCCGGGCGATGGATATGCTGGCGGCCGGCCTGCGCCCTACCTATGAACCTGTTCAACGTACGTAGGTGGCCATGGTCTCGCCTTTCTGCAGGACGTGGCCTTCCATGGCCGCTTCCAGCTCCCCTTTGGTGGACCCGGGGACCAGATTGAGCATCTTGTCCAGAATATAGACCTTGAAGAAGTAGCGGTGCGGATTGTGCCCCGGGGGGCAGGGGCCGGTATAGCCGATCCTGGACCCCGAGTTCTTTCCCTGCACGGCGGAGATCGGGTGCGTGATGAGCTTTTCCCGAGGCATGCCCTCTGGGATCGTCCCGACCGGAACGACATTCCAGATGACCCAATGAGTGAAGGTCCCAGATGGCGCGTCTGGGTCGTCGAGGATCATGGCCAGGCACATTCCTTTTCCGCCTGCGATCTCAACTTTCGGCGACGTGTTCGCTCCGTCGCAAGTGAATTGTGACGGGAATTTGCTGAATTCCAATTTAACGCTGAGCTCTTCCATTTCAACTCCTTCGTTACGGATTGTCTCTATTCATACTTGTCCGTAATTAATTGATTATCCTTGCTACCCCTCATCCATCTTTCTCCTCAACTCATCTCAGACACCATCTGGTCCTCAAACTGCCATTGCAACTTGAAGTGCTCCTCGAGATCCTTGATCAGGTCTGTATACCAGTAGGTTATGAACGGTAGAAAGATGATGCTGACCAGGAGGTAGATAGGGGCCGGTTTCGGCACCGTTGCCTTCCAGGTAGGAAGCGTTGGGGTGAATCCGATCGCCGCCCCTGCCGATTGCACCTGCTGCATGAACACGGTCCAACGGCGGTCATGATTCGAGGTGAACCGGGTCATGCGATATAACACGTAGAGCTGAAGGAGCGGTATATAGGAATAGACCGTCCACTTGAAGGTCGGAACGTCCCTTTCGGTCGCCCTCGATTCAGCGTTCAAGTTCTCGATAACCGTTAGTTGCGGTTGGACGGCTGAAACCGAATCCCTTGCGACAGCTTTTTCCTTCAGATAAGAAAGAACACGGAAGCGCAGTAGTCGTTCTCTACTGGTATGGCCATCCTGTCTTTCGAGCATGCGGAAGTTAAGCTGGGCAAGTATCCCCCCGGTAACCACAACCCCGAAGAGGTAGACAACTAGTCCGAACTCGATGACGTTCCCTTTGATGGCAAACCCGTAGAGTGTGACTACTATGCCGATCATCGTTATCAACGTTCCCACCAAGGGCATGAAGAGCCAGTACTTTTCGATGGTTCTATCGGTGAACTCTCTGTGGCTCAAAGAGGAAACCAGCCACCCTTTGTGGTTGCTTGAATGCGGTGAAGATGTTACTTTTTCCTCCCCAGTCCTCCCCGAAAAGGAATTGATCGGCTCCACCGGATCATTGACCGCACTGCCGCAGTATGCACACCATGCGGCATCAGACTGTATGATCCGACCGCACGACGGGCATGGTATTCCTTCGATCATTGACACAGGCGCTCCAATCCATCGGTTTATTTTATATTCGATGTATATACAAACCCTTCTTTTGCTTGGATCTACAATCCAATAATCGCTTCAAGAAGGCCATCAGGAATTGCTCTGTATCACGTAGATCCGAGTTCTCATAACCAGAGCTAGGACGTGCACCTCCTTTTCCGATCGACATTTGGGTAAGGTACAAAACCATGGGAACCATTACCAAGTACATCCGGGGGTCAAACCCGGCAGGTCGATGAACGTGAAGGATCCGGTCACAGGTTTTGAATATCCGGCCGAATGGTCGGCGTTGATAAGGGACGAGGCGTGGTCGAAACTGGTAGAGCAGGGCCTGGCCGTCCTCAACTCCAAGGGTCAGGTGTTGCGCAGGGGATTCAGCACCGGGACCACCGCAGCGGCGGCCTGCAAGGGAGCGGTCCTTTCATTAGACGGACCGGTCGGAGCCGTCTCCATTACACTGGCCAGCGGGATCCGGATCGATGTTCCGGTCATCGGGAACGAAGGTGTGGCTTCATGCCACAAGTTCCCCGGGGATTACCTCGATGACCCCACGGCGGGGGCGGAGTTCGTGGCCGAGGCGTTCCCTGTGGGAGAGGGGGTCCACGTCATACCAGGCGAAGGTATCGGCGAATATGCACACGCGGAAGGGGCCAAGAAGACCGGTTCCTCGGCTATCAGCCCGAGCGCGTTGGGGTCGATCATCCTAGCCATCTCCCAGGCAAAAGAGGAGATCGGCATCAGGGGCGTGCGTGTCGAGCTTCATGTGGTGAATGGGGAGAAGATCGCCATCAGAACGATGAATCCGAGGGCTGGCGTGCAAGACGGGATATCGGTTCTGGGCACGACCGGACTGGTCGAACCGTGGGACGACTATGTGGAGGAAGGGCGTCTGGACAAACTCATTGCCAAAAAGGTCGTTTTGACCACCGGGAAGACGGGTCTGCGCATGTCACGGCTGTTCTTCCCCGACCATGAGGTGATCATGGTCGGCAAGCAGATGCTGGAATGTGTCGCCGGCGCGGAGGACGTGGTAGTTGTCTGCGGCCTTCCCGGCAACATCATCAGGGCCGTGATGCCGCATGCACTGGAGATATATGAGTGTTCGACGTTCGACGAGCTCGCCGCCTCGGACCGGTGGAAAGAGGTCCTGGACCGGGTCTTCGAGCTCTACCGGGCGGTTAACCCCAAGGTCCAGATGTTGATGCTCGACCGGATGGGAAAGGTACTGGGTGAAATGTCATGATCGTGATCGGAGTGGGCTGCGGGCCAGGGATGATGACGGAAGAGGCGACACATGAGCTGGTCAAGGCCCGCACAGTTTACGGCTCGAAGCGCTCGTTGGAGCTGGTTCAGGGACATCTGAGGAAAGGGGCCAAGATCATTCCAGTGGAGAATTATGCTGCGTTGAACGATGTGCCAGAGGACGCGGTCCTGCTGTCCATCGGCGATCCCATGCTGGCAGGCCAGGGGCACCGGGCGAAGAAAGTCATACCGGGTATATCCTCAATGCAGGTGGCATTTGCCCGGCTGGGTGCGCCCCTGGAGAACACCGTGATCATGAGCGCCCAAGGGAAGTATCAGGCCATGGCGCTGAAGAACGCGGTAGAGGAGGTGAAGAGGGGCAGGAACGTCTTCCTGCTCGCCGATCCGACCTTCTCCATGGAAGAACTGGCAGGAAAGCTCGCATCGTCACGCACGGAATGTCGCATCGCAGTGTGTGAAAGGTTGGGGTATCCTGATGAACGAGTACAGGTGGGAACGGCGTTTGAGCCACCCGAGACCAAGACCGATCTGTTCGTTGTCGTCGCGGGGGAATGGGCATGATCAGCAACATACCACGGGTCGTCATGGCCGGGGAGAGGAGCGGAGTTGGCAAATCGACCATCACCGTCGGGATCCTTCTAGCGTTGAAAGCCCGGGGCCTGGCCGCCCAGCCGTTCAAGGTGGGGCCGGACTTCCTGGACCCCATGCACCATTCCATCCTGATGGACCGTAAATCGCGGAACCTGGACACGTGGATGTTCCCCGGTGCGGTGAAAGAGCTTTTCGTTCGCAACAGCCAAGGAGCGGACATCGCGGTCATCGAAGGCGTCATGGGCATGTACGACGGGTTCGACGGCCTCTCCGAAGAAGGAAGCACAGCGCACCTGGCAAAGACGCTCGACGCGCCGGTCATCTTGGTGCTGAACGCCGAGGCGTCAGCCCGCAGTCTCGGAGCGGTCGCCCTGGGCTTCCAGGAGTATGACCGAAAAGTGAACGTCGCCGGGGTCATCTTCAACAACGTGGCCGGGGAGAGGCACCTGGATATGCTGGAATCATCCCTTAGAGGCGTGGAATCGCTGGGCGGTCTGTTCACAGTGAAGAAGGCGTCCCTCGGCAGCAGGCATCTGGGCCTGGTCCCGGCCGAGGAGGATTTCGACGTTGAACGTTACAATGAGATCCGCAAGATGGTCGAGGAGCGCATTGACATCGACCGACTGATCGAGATAGCCAAGACGGCCGGGCCGGTCGAGGCGAAGACATCCGACCTGCTTCCGGGCAAGAATGAGATCGCCACCATCGGAGTGGCCAAGGACTCTGCTTTCAACTTCTATTACGAGGACAACCTGGACATTCTGCGTTCGCACGGAGCCAGGATAGAGTTCTTCTCCCCCATGTCGGGAAAGGTCCCGGACGTGGACGGACTGTATTTCGGGGGCGGCTATCCCGAGGTGTTCGCCCAAGGGCTGGCGGCCAGCGTAGACGTCCGCGAAAAGGTGAGGCGAATGTCCGAGGACGGCATGGCCATCTACGCCGAGTGCGGCGGTATGATGTACGCATGCAAGACGCTCCGCACCCTGGACGGGAAGGACCATCCCATGACCGGCATGTTCGATGCCCGGGTGGAGATGACCGGCAAGCTCCAGGCACTGGGATATGTCGAGGCTAACGTGGTCAAGGACTGCGTCCTATCTCCCAAAGGCGGTGCGGCCAGAGGTCATGTGTTCCACTACTCGCACGTCGCCGAGACGACGGAGACCGAATTCGCTTATGACCTGAACAAGCAGAAGGGAATATCCAAGAATCTGGACGGCTTCGTCCACGGGAACTCTTTGGCGTCCTACACCCATCTGCACTTCGGGTCTTGCCCCAGGTTCGCCGACAATTTCGTCAGGGCATGCGCCGGTTACCGCCGCAGGTAGAGCGATCTCCCCGATAGGTGAGGTCTTCAGGACGACATGGCGGACTGTCCAGAGGAACTGAAAAGTAGTTTACTTCTTTGATCTTCCCTGGGAGACGACCTTGGCCATGGCCTTCTCTACCTCATCCTGATCGCCGAGGTAATAGTGCCGCAATGGTCTCAGATCGTCGTCCAGCTCGTATACCAGCGGGACCCCGGTCGGAATGTTGACGTGAACGATCTTTTCGTCCGGGACATGATCCAGATATTTCACCAGGGCTCTGATGCTGTTGCCATGCGCTGCAATTATGACCCTCTTCCCTTCCCTGAGCTGAGGTGAGATGGTCCCTTCCCAATAAGGAACGAATCGGGCGACGGTATCCTGGAGGCATTCGGTGAGGGGGATCTGCCCATCGATCCCGGAATAGCGAGGGTCGTTGACGGAACTGCGAGGGTCGGCGGATTCCAGTGCTGGCGGGCGGACATCATAGCTGCGGCGCCAGACGAGCACCTGCTGGTCCCCGAACTTCTCCGCCATCTCGGCCTTGTTCAGACCCTGGAGCGCCCCATAATGCCTCTCGTTCAAACGCCATGACTTCTGTTCCGTTATCCACATCAGCTTCATGTCATCCAGCACGATCCACAGTGTGCGTATCGCCCGGGTCAGGACCGAGGTGTATGCCAGATCGAAGGTGTAGCCGTTCTCGATGAGCAGTTCAGCCGCGCGATGTGCCTCGGTGACCCCTTTTTCCGAAAGGTCGACATCGGTCCACCCGGTGAACTTGTTCTCCTTGTTCCAGACACTTTCTCCATGCCTCAGCAGCACCACCTTGATCAAACCAAGACCCCCGAACGGATTGTGGAATGCTCGCCCGTTTTATGTACTTTCCCGAGCCGGGAACTGACGAGGTCGGCATCTTGCGAATTGGATCGAGGTCATCTGGTGTTTTTATATCGTGGTCGCCAGATATCATTTACAGAGTGGTAACTTGAGCAATGGCCAGTATGATCCGAATCGCTTCAATCCACAAGGTCAACAACCGCCCCAGCAGTGGCAGCCCCCACCCCAGCAATATCCGCCCCAACAGAATCCACAGCAATATCCGCCACAGGCAGGGTATCAGAACCAGCCCTATCAACAGTATCCGCAAAACCCGCAGTACCAGCAGTACAACCCGCCCAAGCCCCGAAAGAGCAGGAAACTGCTCGTCGTCGCCGTGGTCGCCGTGGTCGCGATACTGGTCATCGCCGGGGTGATGGCTGTCTTCATCCTACCTATGAAGGGGACGAACGATACCGTTAACCGGGACACGACCCCCAGGATATTGACCACGACTGCGTTCACCTCTGTCGTTTCCGGGCTCATCGGACAAGCTGGGGGCATAATAAGCGTCAACTCTACCGGCAATCCCTTGAAGGGTCTGAAGATCGAGGTCCCCAACGCCGCTGCGCAGGAGAACATAAGTTTCGACATCAAGTATGCGAACGTCAGTTCGGTCTCCGGATTGCCTGCCGGGGCGAGCATCGCCAGCAAGATGATCCAGATCGGGACCTCAGGTTCAAGTTCTTGGAACCATTTCAAGCTGTTCGACAGCCTGGTCAAGGTCACGCTCCCCTACGATCAAAGCCTTGTGACCAACGAGAAGGCGGTCCGTTTCTACCACTATGACGAGGTGAACCATTCTCTTGAATCGACAGGATACGATGGTCAGAGCACCGCGAACAACACCATAACCTTTGAGGCCAGCACTTTCTCCAAGTTCGTGGCCATCGAGGTCATCATGTCCTACTTCGAGAACCTGAACTCCAGCCTCAGCGTGGACAGCGGTTTCCGCCCGGCCACCGACGGCTGGTACATACCCAACTATGGGTCTTATCTTGAGAACGGCGGCGTCTGTTTGGGAATGACGTCCTTTGCCAAGTGGTATTTCGCCCAGGAAAAGGCGGCCGATGGTACGGGACTGCATTCCAAGTACATCGAGGGCAACGCGAACGAATGGAGGGACGATGCCACCGCCATCCAGCTGGCGACCAGGGCTCAGGCCGGTCTTTCCGGTATCTGGTCGGCGCTCACGCAGGAAGAGAAACAGAACCTTTCGAGCAAAGAGGTGGGACTTAGCATCATGCACGGTCTGCTGGTATCAGGCGAACCGCAGCTCATCGGCCTGAAGACCATGTACAACAACGGGACTTGGGCCGACGGGGGGCACGCCGTACTCGCCTACCGTTACGCCGATGGCCACTTCAACATCTATGACCCCAATGTACCAGGTTCTGGCATCAACGATGACCGCCAGGAGATGCCATACACCTACAGCGGTGGCTTCAGCCGGGTATTCGAATCCGGCCTGACCGCGTCGGACTCGTTGAAGTTCAACATCTTCTACCATGCGGGTGCGAAGGTGTTCAGCCCCAACAACGCTTTCAAAGGCATCTACGACATGGCGGAGAAGGGATTCCAGGGAAGTTCCATCTTCCCCACCGTGAAACTGACCGACGCCAGCTCGGACGTATACGGTACGACCCCGATCGACACCAACGGCGATGGTATCAGGGATACGACACTCAGTTCGGCCACGATCACCGGAACGATCACCGGCGGTCAGTCCGCAGTCTCCTCGACACTGATCTTCGTCAGCGGTCAGAAGTTCGAAACACCGGTTGCCGCCGATGGTTCTTTCTCCCAGACCGTCCCGCTGATGCAAGGCGACAACGACCTGGTCATCCTGGCCACCGATACAGACACGTTCTCCAGTTGGGCGGGCTTCCTGCGCGACACGATCAAGTCGACCTCCAGCCCCGCTTCGCTTACCCTGACCCTGACCTGGGACCAGGGGAGCAGCGACGTTGATCTGCACATCAAGGAGCCCACTATCAATGGCACGGCCGGCAGGCATATCTACTACAGCAACAAAGGCAGCATCTACAACAACAACCCCTATCTGGACCTGGACAATCAGCAGGGGTATGGGCCGGAGCACTACTTCGCCACCGAGAACATGACGCTCCCCCAGACCGGGACCGTCGGGCCGGGCCAGCCGCTCTACGGCACATACCAGATAAGGGTCCAGTACTATGCCGACCACGATTCTGACAGCGACAATACCCAGCCGATCACCTGGCACCTTGACGTCAGGTACCTGGCGTTCAAGAACCTGGCCACTGGGCAGGAGTTCTGGAGTGAAATGTCGTATAACGGGTACCTGTCCACGGCGAGCAGTTCCGGCACCAGCAACTTCGATGGCGGGGGAGCTTCCTGGTCTGCGATCTACACCTTGACGTATGTGGAACCGGTGGCCAGTGCCTATGGTATTCCCAACCCGCCGCAAAACTCTTTCCCGCAATCTTAAACGCTATGTTCGATGCCAAGGGGTCGTTCTCAAGAATTGGACCCCTTGGTATACCTTCTTTTATTTGAGATAGTGAGGTCCCATCACGTAATTGCCGTCAGTATGACGATCTGTTCCCTGACCTCATGTTGCAGCAGAACGACCACACCGAACCGAAAATGGATATGGGGGGCTTTCGCCCCTGGCCTACATGAGCTTGTTGCCGCACTCCCCGCAGAAACGGGTCCCGGCGGCATTCTTGGCGCCGCATTTCGAGCACACCGCCATGCCCAGCGGCTGGCCGCAGCTATTGCAGAACTTTCCAGAACCTGCTGGTTTCCCGCACTTCGGGCACATCGTCTGGCGCTGGTCGATCTCACCGGTGAACACCTGGGTGTTCTGGGCCTTTTGCTCGATGTCCGCCTTCATCTTCGCCGCCCGCGCCGCCGCCACCTCGACAGATTCGCGCGGGGCATCTTCAATGCACAGTTGCGCTTCCTCGTTCCAGTCATTGTCACATACCCATTTGTGACATTTCGGGCAACGTTTGAAAGCCCCCTGTGCTTCGTGCATAGTTAGCTCGAGCGCTTCCTGGTGCTCCTTATGCCATTCGGGGGACATACCTTGGAACCTTTCCCCGAGCACATTGCTCCCGGTCTGGACAGCATAGCCAGACCGATTATATCCGGTGATGGAACCGGCCGCACCGGCGACTTGGCCCAACCCATGTAACAGGCTTTTCTTCTTGTGAGTCCGGGATTCCACGAATCTGGACTTGTAACCTTCATTGCAAATATCGCAATGGAAGGTGAACTCGAACCCCGCCTCGGTGCTGTTGTCATCATAGTTGCTAACGAACGCGATCATCTTTCCGTCGGTCATGTCTTGCCTCCTGGGAGTGGTTTCTTGCATTTTACGCAATTCTTATTGATAAAGGACTGTTCTGTGCCGCATTTCGGGCAGGTGACCGTGAGCCTCTGGCCGCAGGAATCGCAATAATCCCCCAGAAATGTAGGCTTGCCGCACTTGGGGCATAATATCCTCAAGGAAAGGCCACATTGAGTACATGCCAGCCAGCTATGCTCGATGGGGGAGCGGCATTTAGGGCACCTTTCCTTATCCAGCGGATTCACCTTTCCGCATTTGGGGCAGACCGCCGAATTTGGGGGAATGATCTCGTTGCAATATTTGCACGGCAATGAATATCCAGGCATGATCCATCGATCCTATTCTCGAACTATCCTAACAAATTGACACTACTTATTCCGGACCATAATATACTTACGATAATGGGAACGTCATTCCGTCCCTTCGGACCCCGGCCCTCTCCACCTCTCTGAATCAGATTTTGAGGTCGCATTGAACATCAGGAGGTCGTCGATCCCCTGGGAATATTTCTCCCCGGAAACGTGCTGGACCCGGCCTATGAACCGGTCGCGCAGGTCCCGCAGCCCCGGTAGGGCATTTATGGCATAGCGATATTTGGCGTGTATCTCACTGAGCAGTGCAGCATCATCAAGGTAGATCGGTTCGCGGCGGAAGTTGATCTCCGTCAGGGCATCTGCCGTCCGCTCCATGGCCGCCTCCGCGACCTGCCTCCTCTCCGATTCCGAGAATGCCAGGTATTCGGCCCTCCCAGCGATCCTAAACAGGTATGTGGCCCGGGCGCTGTCGCTGCCGCTTGCCTCGAACGCAATCGCGTTGCCAGGTGCGGAAGGGTCGTCGGAGAAAATGGGGACCAGGAACCAGATATAGTCGCCAGTGACTCCGTCCATCAGGCCGTGCTTGAACCCGAACCGGACCATTTCCCTCCTGCCCTTACCCATTAGAATCCGGTACGAGTCGGGAAGCTCCGTCTCCAGCTTCTTTTCCAGGAGCTCTAGGAAATCTGGTGACGCGAATGTTAGCTCGGCCAAGCCAGCCGCCTTGCCCTCACGCATCATCACGGACAATCTGGAAAGGTCCTCGTCCGCGATCCCTGGATGGACCTTCTTGATGATGCTCCTGGCCCGCAGCTTCATCTCGCTCACCTGGTCCGATATCGCCTTGAGCAGGGGTTCGTGCTCCCGTCCTAGCATGCGGATGGATACCTTCCTTCCTTGTTCGTCGGCGATATCCAGCGTCCAATCGTTGGAAGATACCGACCCGACGTCAGAATAGCGGATCCGCACCATCGAGGACATCTCGGGAAGTATGACCAATGCAGTCTCATAGAGTCGGATCTCGGCTCTTCCCTCATAGACCGGGGTCGTGCTGTTCTCTTTGATAGATACCTCCCCTTTCACTCCCTGTCCCTTGGGGGTCTCGTAGACCAGGCAGTCAGATATGAATGTCTCATTGCGTGCCCTATGCACTTCACGAAGTACGTCTTCGTAGCGGTATCCCAGATTGAACAGCATCAAGGAGCCGGAGGCGGTGCCTAGCTCGATCCTGTAATCGACCGCTTTCAGCCATTTGATGTCCCTGACGGAAAGCGAATAGGGAGAGGAAGAACTGCCCTGAACGGAAACGCTGTCCTCTCCGACGGTGACCTTTCCTTCCCCGAAGAGGTCGACCTTACCGTCGAGACCAGCGTGCGAGAATTTGGCCGGTGAGTCCATACTGGTCATATCAATGTCCTGGAGCCTATTTAATTTTCTGCGTTCCAAGGCACAATGCGGTAAAAAGAGGAAAAAAGGAAGGGGCTCTAACCATGTCCAAAGTTCACAGGCCCAAGGTGCTCGGGTTCAAGGCGTTGGATATGTCCGAAACCGCCGAGCCGATGACGAACGAGACTGCGATAAGCACGCCGGCCATAACGATGGCCACCGCGACGTTGCCCTTTGCCAGCTTGTTCGTCTCCTCGATGTCCGTACCGATGCTGTCCAGGACCCTGATGGCGATCCAGACCGAGACGATTGCCGCGACCAGGCCTATTGCAAGGTTGACGAATCCGATGATCAAGGCGACGATCATCTTGTCGACCTCCTGGTTGGTGCTCGATCCGGATGTGATATGCACCACAACAGATTGGACCATGTTGGCAACGGTGAGGATGATCGCCGCCATCACGATGCCCACGGCAGCTTCCCTACTTGTTCAGGACCCGATGAACGACTCGGTTGGGATGTGCATGATGAATTTCGCTCCCTGTCCTTCTGACCCCGCTTCCTCGATCGAGATATTCGTGATGCCCAAGATCTCCCGTACCAGGTAGAGACCCAATCCGGTGTGCTTACCGTATCCGAACTCGAATATCTTCTCCTTCTCAGCCTGCGGCACTCCGACCCCATCATCCTCGAAGGTGACGACAATGCCTCCGTCCACCGTTTTTGATCGGACCCAGATGTTCTTCACCTTCTCCCCATGGCGCACCGAGTTGTCCATGAGGTTCAGGAACACCTTTTCCAGCATCCGGTCCGCGAACACCTGGAGGTCTCCAGTCTCCACATGGACCTTCACCCCTTTGGCGTCAACGGTGGCGATCCCCCTCGTGCACGATTCTCTGATGTTGATCAAAGAAGGGGCTTCGGTCCCCATGAGCTGATAGTCCTTGGAGAAAGAAAGGATCGTAGCGATGTTCTCTCCCGATTCCATGGCCTTCTTCAGGTATTTGATCAAAGGTGATCTCGGGTCCTTCAATGAGGCTATTTCCAAGTTGCCCATCAATACGGACAGCTGGTTCACGGTGTCATGCCTAGTGACCGTTCCTAGAAGGTTCATCTTCTTGTTCGCCATCAGGATGGCCGTTTGCATCCTCTTTTGTTCCGTGACGTCCTCGATGTAGACCGCCACCATGCGCTTGCCCATGATAACGAGCGGTGCGGTTGTGACCCGAAGACTGAACTTCATCTTCTTCAGACCTCGCATCTCTTCCTGTTCGACCTCGGCGTTCCTTACCCCGACCTCCGTTTTGAAGGTCGATTCCAAGGCCTTCCTGACGGTGCAATTCTTACAGAGCTGGGCGAAGCCGCAACCCTCGGGTTCCTCGTTTGAATGGATACAATGTACTGCCTCTCCCATCCGCTTGCCGATGATCTCCGGGGCTTCATCTCCGATGAATGATGCCATCGCGCTGTTCACCATGATGACGTCCAGCCCCTCGTTCACCAGCGTTATCATGGTGGGAGAGTTCTCGAATATTGCCAGAAGATCGGCTTGGCTCTCCCTGAGCTGGACCTCCATTCTGGCCCTCAGGACCGATTGATAGATCATGCTGCCCAGTTCGGCAAAGTGCAGGTGCGGGTCTCCGGTCTTGGGCATGTAGAAATTAGCACCGTTCTCGAGCGCTTCGATGGCCGTCTCCTCGTCACCCTCTCCGGTGAGAAGGATGAATGGCACCGTGGCTCCGTTGGACCTCATCTCCTTGAGCATCAATATGCTATCCAGGTCCTTGACGCTGGCATCTGAGACCACCGCGTCATAACCGACCTCTCGAATCTTCTTGAAGGCCTCGGCGTGGTTCTTGGCCAGGTCCAATTCGTACTCGGTCCCGATGTCCTTGGATGCCTTCAACAGGTTCCAATAATCATCATCGGTAACGAACAGTGTCTTGATGATCTCCTCGATGGGCGGCATTGTTATGGATCAGAGTCGCATTTGAGTATTTCAAAGCCCGTTGACGGCTATCAATTATCTGAAAAGGAACTAATGGTCTAAGAATAGGCGATTACCATTTCAAAAAATGAAAAGATGTTCATATTGCGGTCAGGATGATGTCAGCCACCCGTGACCGCGATACGAACGGAGATAGAACTTGAAATGATAATCGGCTAGCTTGATATTTAATGATTATCAGGAAAAGAAACGAGTTAATAAAGGAGAAGAACAGAATACAAAAACAAAGGATCGAGCCGCAACAAGGCCGTGGCTTGATCTGTTAATTTATGCTTTCTGCATTCCTATAGAAAGATGAACTGGGAATCCAGCCCCCATCCGGCATTCGTCGTTATCTGCTCTAAGTGCCGCTTCTCATCGATCGCAGATGAGATTATTCAACGCAAAGCGGATTAACCAGGCGCTCACAGTATCTGTCGGTGCCGTTAATGATGCCAATAGGCCCGCTGATGATAGAGCATCGCCTGATCGAGAGGGCGATCAAGCAAATGAGAAAGGAACTTGACCGGGCAGAGACCCAGAAACGGTTCGATGTCCTTTTCATCGACTCCTGGGTCGATTTTATCCGCAACTACGCGGATCAGACACACCACGGGAAGGAAGAACAGATATTGTTCCGTGACCTCGAGAGCAAGCCGCTATCTCCTGCCCTCAAGCAGATGATGGAGGGATTGATCGATGATCATGCCAAAGCTCGGAAAATGGTGACGGAACTGGTCGATGCACGCAATCGATACACTGACGGCAATGCCGTTGCATTTGGTCAACTTATGACGCTCGGCGCAGAACTGGTCGATTTCTATCCTCCCCATATCCGGAAAGAGGACCAGGAGTTCTTCATCCCGGTGATGGACTATTTCACGAAGGAAGAGAAAGATGAGATGCTCAAGCGTTTCCATGAGTTCGATGAGAGGGTCATACACGAACATTATCGTTCTGTGGTCGAATCGATGGAGAAAAGGTCCATCGGTAACGAAACGATTTAACCTTATGAGCGGCGTATCATTTCGAGGAGTTCAGCATGGATAAGTATCAATGCACGGTGTGCGGATTCATTTATGATCCAGTGAAGGGCGACCCAGACGGCAACATCCCCCCGGGAACGCCGTTCGAGAACATTCCCGATGACTGGGTCTGCCCAATCTGCGGTGCTGCAAAGAGCATGTTCGAGAAGTACAATGGCTGAGAAAGCACAGAGCTCGGTCTAACATTTTTCATTCGGAATTTCGACCTAGAGACAGGACCTAGGCACCGTTTTGCTTTTCGATGTCGACCTCTCGATATTGTCTCCGGTTGGAATAGACCGGACCGAGGTCAATGAAGTGATGCTCATGGTGAGCATGAAGTGGCCGGAACCTTGCCTATGCAGTTCATATCTTCCTTGCCATGATCATGTCGACGTTG